>CAYPHE010000278.1:0-3558 GCA_964410075.1 uncultured Polaribacter sp. | reverse complement strand
TTAATTTTTATCAATTCGGCTTTAACTGTTTCTAAACGCGAAATTATTTCGTGATGCTGTACGGTTTTTTTAGGATTTCTTTTCAATTGCTGTTTAGCTCCATCTAAAGTAAAACCACGTTCTTTTACTAGATTGAAAATTAGTTTGAAGTTTTCGATATCTTCTTTTAAAAATAAACGATTTCCTTTAGCGTTTTTTTTGGGTTTAATAATATCAAACTCTTTTTCCCAAAAACGAATTAAAGATATATTTACGTTAAAAGCCTTAGCAACTTCTCCTATTTTATAATACCTTTTTTCTGGTAAATCTACGTGCATGTTTTAGTTGTTAGTCGGTAGCTACTAATATAATATTAATTGTTGTCTAACGTCTATAAACTACCGACCAATTTAATCATAAGATTGCCCTTCTTGCTGTGCAGATTTTTGAATGGCTTCAAATTCTTCTGGAGTTAAATCTCCATAGTAAAAATTAATCGGGTTTAAAGCTCTGCCATTTTTATGTACTTCGTAATGTAGATGAGGCGCTACGGAGCGTCCTGTATTTCCAACATAACCAATTAAATCTCCTCGCTTTACTTTTCTACCTTTTCGAGTAGCCATTTTACTCATGTGTGCATAAATTGTTTTATACCCAAACCCATGATCTATATAGACTACTTTTCCAAAAGTTGCACTTCGTTTTGCAACTACAACTGTACCGTCTCCTGTAGCGTAAATTGGTGTGCCTTTTGGGGCTGTAAAGTCCATCCCTTTATGAAATTTCTTTATCTTTAAAATGGGATGCATTCGCCATTTATAACCAGAGGAAATGTAAGAATCTTCTTTTTTAACTGGCATTATTGCTGGAATGGAAGCCAACATAGTTTCTTTTTCCTTTGCCAAAGACACAATTTCATCTAACGACTTAGACTGAACTACCATTTGTTTAGACAAAATATCCATGTCTTTGGTTAACTTTTGTACCAATTTAGAATTGTCGTATCCTTCTAAATATTTATAACGGTTTACACCACCAAAACCTGCTTTTCGTTGTTCATCTGGTATTGGATTGGCTTCAAAATAAGTTCTATAAACGTAATTATCTCTCTGCTGGAGTTCGTTTAAAATTTCGCTACTTTCTTCCATTCGTTTAGAAAGCAACTCATAATTTAACTTTAAATTTTCTAATTCTCTTTTTTGAGAACGTTCTGTAGGAGATACAATAAACTGGCTAAATGAAATAAAACCCATAAAAGCAACCAATAAAACACCAGCAATAGAGAACAATGTATTCTTTAAATAGTCGCTCTTTTTTTTATCTATCTTTCTGTAAGATAGCGTATCTGCATCGTAATAATATTTTACTTTTGCCATTCTTGTAAATATGCTATTTTTGTGCTGTTTAAAATAAAAACGTTAGCATTTTTATTTGCAAGCATTACAAATTTACAAATTTTTTATAATTCTGTTTTTTGTGTGGGTTTTATTTACAAATAAATTAATATAAACCAGCACTTTAGTAACTTTTCAATATGAAATCTCAAGACATACGTACAACGTTTTTACAATTTTTTGAACAGAAAAAACATTTAATTGTTCCTTCTGCACCAATGGTTACTAAAAACGACCCAACTTTACTCTTTGTAAACTCTGGTATGGCTCCTTTTAAAGAATATTTTTTAGGAAATGGAACACCAAAAAACAATCGTCTTACAGACACACAAAAATGTTTGCGTGTATCTGGAAAACATAACGATTTAGAAGAAGTGGGTTACGATACCTATCATCATACTTTGTTTGAGATGTTAGGAAATTGGTCTTTTGGAGATTATTTTAAAAAAGAAGCAATTGCTTGGGCCTGGGAATTACTAACTGAAGTCTATAAAATTGATAAAAACATTTTGTACGTTACCGTTTTTGAAGGAGACAAAGAAGACAATCTAGCAATGGATACGGAAGCTTACGATCTTTGGAAACAATTTATACCAGAAGACAGAATTTTAAAAGGAAATAAAAAGGATAATTTTTGGGAAATGGGAGAGCAAGGTCCTTGTGGTCCTTGTTCAGAAATTCATGTAGATATTCGTTCTGATGAAGAAAAAGCAAAAATTCCTGGTCATGAATTGGTAAATGAAGACCATCCTCAGGTTGTAGAAATTTGGAATTTGGTTTTTATGCAATTCAATAGAAAAGCAAACGGAAGCTTAGAAGAATTACCAAACAAACATATTGATACAGGAATGGGGTTTGAACGTTTGTGCATGGTTTTGCAAAACGTACAATCTAATTACGATACCGATGTTTTTACACCAATTATTAGAGAAATAGAAGCAATAACAGTTAGTAAATACAATAACAATGAAAAAGTAGATATTGCCATTCGTGTAATTTCAGATCATGTAAGAGCAGTAGCTTTTTCTATTGCAGATGGTCAATTGCCAAGTAATACGGGTGCTGGTTATGTAATTAGAAGAATTTTAAGACGTGCTGTACGTTACGGATTTACCTTTTTAGATAAAAAAGAACCTTTTATATATAGATTAGTTGCTGTTTTAAGCGAAAAGATGGGAAAAGCTTTCCCAGAGATTAAAGCGCAAAAACAGCTTATTGAAAATGTAATTAAAGAAGAAGAAAATTCTTTTTTAAGAACTTTAGAACAAGGTTTGGTCTTGTTAGATGGTATCATTTCATCATCAAAAACAAAAGAAATTTCTGGAGACAAAGTATTTGAACTGTATGATACTTTTGGTTTTCCAATAGACTTAACAGCTTTAATTTTATCAGAAAAAGGATATACACTTGATGAAAAAGGATTTGAAGCTGAATTACAAAAACAAAAAAATAGGTCTAGAGCAGCTAGCGAAATGTCTACAGAAGATTGGACTGTTTTATTAGAAGATGCTGTTCAAGAATTTATTGGTTACGATTATTTAGAAACTGATGTAAAAATTACCAGATATAGAAAGGTAACCTCCAAAAAAGATGGAGAAATGTATCAATTGGTTTTTAATTTAACTCCTTTTTACGCAGAAGGTGGTGGACAAGTTGGAGATAAAGGGTATTTAAAAGATGCTAATGGAGATGTGGTTTATATTGTAGACACCAAAAAAGAAAATAATGTAATCATTCACTTTGCTAAAAATTTACCTAACAATTTAAAAGGTAGTTTTAAGGCTGTTGTTGATGCAAAACAACGCAACAGAACAGAATGTAATCATACCGCTACACACTTATTACATCAAGCACTAAGAGAGGTTTTAGGAACTCATGTAGCTCAAAAAGGATCTGCTGTACATTCTAAGTATTTACGTTTCGATTTTTCTCATTTTTCTAAATTATCAGTAGATGAGTTACGTGATGTAGAAAATTTTGTTAACGCTCGTATTTCTGGAAAAATTCCTTTAGAAGAAAAGAGAAATATTCCTATGCAACAAGCTATAGATGATGGTGCAATGGCATTGTTTGGCGAAAAATATGGAGATACCGTTAGAGCTGTTAAATTTGGAGAGTCTGTAGAACTTTGTGGTGGAACGCATGTAAAAAATACAGGCGATATTTGGCATTTTAAAATAAAATC
>CAYPHE010000277.1:0-3565 GCA_964410075.1 uncultured Polaribacter sp. | reverse complement strand
AACAGTAGGAAAAACCAATTGACTTCCAGCTTTTTTTAGTTCTTCTTCAGAATATTGAGTTAATATTCCAACCGGAATCATACCTGCTAGTTTTGCAGCAGTAGTTCCTGTTAAACTATCTTCAAACACCCAAATTTCTTTAAAATCTTGCTCTTTAAAACCCAACGCATTTGCTAATGTTATGTAAGCTTCGGGTGCTGGTTTTGGTTTCTTGTAGTCCTGCACCCCAAAATAAGTTTCAAAATCTAGATTTAAATGTTTAATACTGTTTTTTAGAAATTGACGAGTTGCGTTGCTTGCAATTCCATAAGAAATTTCTTCTTCTTTTAAAAATTGGGTAATTTCTCTAATACCGGGCAGTAGTTCTGGTACTTTAAAAAACTGACCTAAATGTTTGTCTTTAAGTAGGTACAAATCTTTAGATTGTGTTTCTTTACCAATAGTACCTGCATAATAAGCTGCAATTAACATTGGAGATTTTCCTGCCAATTCTTTTGGAAACGCAGGAATATCTTTATCGAACAATTCTTTAAATGCTGAGGCCCACGCTGAATGATGACTAGCAAAACTATTGACCACTACTCCATCAAAATCAAATAAAAACCCTTTAGGCAATTGCATTAACTCTTGCTTTTTCATTAACTAATTTAGTTAAATATGGATTTAAAAATTTATTTGTTGGATCTAGCTCACTTCTCAATTTCTTAAAATCTTCCCACTTTGGATAAATTTTAGACAATTCTGCATCTTTAGCCACAAAACGCTTGCCCCAATGTGGTCTTCCTCCGTGTTTTATAAATATTTTTTCTACACTTTTAAAAGCTTCGTAAGTATCAGCTGTAGCTGCATTTCTAGAAACACACCCCATAGTTACTGTATCATGACCATAAGCGTAACTTAACCAAGATTTATCTTTATATACAAAACGAACATCCATTGGAATATGTACAAAAGATTTGTTACTCCATTTATTTAGTTCTTCTTTTAACTCAGCAAAAACTTTAGGAAATTTATCTAAAGCAATTGTCCACTCTGCCAATTCTAATGTAGAACCTCTAGATTTTGTAACAGTTGCTTGGTACAACGTTCCTTTATGCTCTTTTTTAGAACTAAAGAAACCTCTATATAATAATTTGTTTGCAATAGAAGTTAACCAAGGAAAAATATGGGTATACTTATATAATATTTTTGATGCTGTTCTACGGTGTTTTAAATATTTAGGGCCTAAATTTTCAACAACTTCAGTATCAGGATGAATTTTATCTCCAGTAATTACATAGCCTTTATCTGTATGTGGTAACCATAAAATTCTTAAAAAATCGTGCTTTTTTAAACGAGATTTTATTTTTGGCAACCATTCGCTATCACTTTCTGGACCTTCTTTTACATGCAATGTATATGCTTCTTCACATTGAAAAGTTATAGTAGACATAACTCCTAACATTCCTAGTGAAACGCGAACTGCATCTATTAATTCATCTTCTTTTGTTATGGTTTTTACACTTCCATCAGCCAAAACCAAATTACACTCGGTCATATACTCAGACAATAATTTACCACTCGTACCATGTGTTCCTGTGGCTAAAGCACCACCTATAGTAATGGTATTAATATCTGGTAAACAAGGGATACACCAGCCCACAGCTTCAATTGCTTCTAAAAGTTCTCCTAATATTAAACCAGACTGAACTGTTATTGTTTTATTATTATAATCGTACGAAACAATTTTATTGTAATCTTTCATATCAATTAAAACATCGGTTCCTGCTGCAATATCTGCCGAAGATTGCTTACTCCCAAAAAAACGAATTTTATCATTAGAAGCTACTACCTCTCTAAGTTCTTCTTCTGTGGTAATTTTGTACAACTTTTTATAATTGTACTTTAGGTTTTCATTCCAACTTACCCAAGTGTTGTTACTTTCTTGTTTCATGATATCTAAATATTGTTAAACAAAAATACGCAATAAAAGAGTTCTCAAAATGAATTAGATGTTAAGAAAAACCAAATTGATTACATCTCACTTTTTATCACACTAATTTACAAAGTCAATAATTATAAGGGTTTATAAAAACGAATACGTTATTTTTTTTAGAAAAAAAAAGGGCGCTCGTTTGTTTAAAATTATTGATATCTCTATGATTTATAGCAACTAAATTTGATTACTTAACAATTAATTCAACTTATACTGAATGTATTGTTTGTCTAAATTCTGTAAGAACTCCGTAGAAACTTTTACTTTGGTATTTCTACTTGGTAAGGTAACTTCTAGTTTTTCTCTAATATCGTAGATTATAAAATTAAGAATTTGTTTTCCTGTATTATTTTTTAAAATCGTTTCTAAGTTTAAAATTGCTTCTTCGTTTACGTCTTCTACAGGTAATTTAATCGTTACTTTTTTACACAACTCATCTAAAATATCGTGCAGTAATTTAAAATCGGTAAACTTTAATCTTGGCTCTCCCGTTACCCCATCTTTATTTGTCCAGCCAGGCTGAACTGTAGCTCTAACAAAAACAAAAGAATTTAGTGTTAAGAAATGTTTGAATTTTAAGTAATCTTCTCCAAAAACACGAAATTCAAAACTATCTGTATAATCTTCAATGATAAAAGAAGCCCAACCTTTTCCTGCTTTAGAAACACGATGTTGCACATCTGTAACAATACCAGCAAAAGTCAAATTATTACCAACCATTTTTTGTAGTTCGCCACCAAAATCTCTTACACATGCATTGCAGAAATTCATTTCGTTTTTAAAATCATCTAAAGGATGTGCTGAAATGTACATTCCGATTACTTCTTTCTCGTGAGACAATAATTCCATAGTTCCCCAAGTTTCGCAAGCGGGAATATCTGGTTCTGGAAATTGTACTGTAGATGCTTCTCCAAACAAAGAAACTTGAGCCGAATTTAGGTTTTCTTGGTATTTGCTACCAAACTTTATGGCGCGTTCTAAAAAAGTAGTTCCTTTTTCATCTAAAGCAAAGTATTGCGCTCTGTGGGTTTCATCAAAAGAATCAAAAGCACCAGCTTTTACTAAACTATCGAATGATTTTTTATTAGCTGCACGTAAATCTACACGTTTGGCAACATCAAAAATTGAAGAATACGTTCCGTTTTCTTCTCGTTCTTTAATAATAGCTTTTACAGCCGAATTACCAACTCCTTTTACAGCAGCCATTCCAAAACGAACTGCACCTGCTGTATTTACCGAAAATTTTAAAAACGATTCATTTACATCTGGTCCCAAAACGGTTAAGCCCATTCGCTTGCATTCTTCCATAAAAAAGGAAACCTGCTTAATATCGTTCATGTTATTAGAAAGTACAGAAGCCATATATTCCGCTGGGTAGTGAGCTTTTAAATACGCAGTTTGGTAGGCTATCCATGCGTAACAAGTAGAGTGACTTTTATTAAATGCGTAACTTGCAAAAGCTTCCCAATCTTTCCAAATTTTTTCTAATTTCTTTTCGTCATGACCATTTTTACCTGCTTGCTCAATGAATTTTGGTTTCATTTTTGCCAAAACTGCTGCTTGTTTTTTACCCATTGCTTTACGTAAAAC
>CAYPHE010000276.1:0-3577 GCA_964410075.1 uncultured Polaribacter sp. | reverse complement strand
TTTCGGAATCTCAAAACAGTAATAAATAGCACATAGAAGAAAACCTAAAACTAGTTTAGGGTAACACTTATACCTTTATTACAAATTATGAATATTCAATAACTTTATTATTGTTTTGGATTAACTGCAAAAAAATTGCAGTTTTTATTATGCTATTTAACAACTTATTTTTCCTTTTTAAGGCTTATTATTTCCCTTTCATAAAAAAAAATGAAGTAAAAAAGTTTTTTGTTATCTTTATTTGCATCAATAAATACACTGAAATACAACTACTTGCAACTAATTTTATTCTTAATTGTAATTATAACGCACTAAGAACGACTTTAGCAAAAACCATCCTTTATGAAACAAAAATTCTTTAGAAAATACTTTTACTTTTTACCAATAATTACTTTATTCTTTTTTTCTAGTAATAAAGTAATGGCTCAAAAAACTTCAATTTTTGATATCGCCAGAAAAGGTACTTTAGAACAATTAAAAGAATTACATAGTACTAATACAGATACTATTAATAGCATAAGTAAAGAAGGCTACTCTCCTTTAACATTAGCTTGTTATTACAATAATAATGAAGTTGCTAAATATTTAGCTGAACATGTTAAAGATATAGATTCTAAAAGTGGATATGGAACTCCTCTAATGGCTGCAACTGTTAAACGAAATACAGAACTGGTAAAACTACTAATAGAAAAAGATGCAAATCCGAATAAAACAGATGTAAACGGATCTACCGCTTTGCATTTTTCTGTAATTTTTAGTTACGAAGACATTGTAGAGCTACTAATAAATGCAAAAGCAGATAAAAATTTATTAGACAATAGAGGAAAATCTGCTATAGATTATGCTGTAATTACAGGAAATAAAAAAATAATAGAACTATTAAAACAATAAGAATTATGAAAACAACTTTACTTTTACTTTTAACTTTAATCTCTTTAAACGGATTTGCGCAAAACTCATTTAGTACAGGTGAACAATCCTTTTTAAATGGAAACTTAAAAGCACAAATTGATATTGATGGAAATTCCAACACAACAACACTGACTTTAAAAGGTCCTTCTAATGCTTGGTTCGCAATAGGTTTTGGCGGATTAAGAATGAATGCAGGAGCAGATGTCTTTATGACTGACGGAACTACAATTAGAGATGCTAAATCTACCTTTAGAGGAACTCCTCCTGCGGATGCTAGTCAAGATTGGACTTTAGTTTCTAATGTAGTTTCTGGGAGTGAAAGAACCATAATTGCTACAAGAGCAAATAATACAGGAGATAGTGATGACTACGTATTTAGCCCTAGTGCTGGATCAATTCCAATTATATATGCTCGTGGTAACTCAACTACTTACTCACAGCATACAGGAGCTAATAGAGGTTTTACAACATTAGGGGTTACCTTAAACACAAAACAAAATGAATTATTAAGTTTTGATATTTCTCCAAACCCAGCTTCTAGCTTAGTAAACATTCAATTGCCAACAGATACAGAAACTGCAATAGTAAATATCTTTGACTATACAGGTCGTTTACTAAACTCTAAAGCTATTAGTTTAACTAATAAAACAATAAATGTAAGTAACTTAGCAAATGGTATCTATTTTGTAAGAATACAATCTGGAAATAAAATAGGATCACAACGTTTTATTAAAAACTAAATTTTTCAAAATAATTATAAGAAAATCCTTGTAAATTTAGTTTTACAAGGTTTTTTTATGCGGTATATTAAGTTATTCTACTAATTTTTTGAGTAACTTAAATAATTCAACTTTTTAAAACAATTTTCCCAACAGCACAATGTAAACATCTTTTAGAGTCGCAATATTCATTTTTTAATTGTAGTAAAGCCTGAGAATCAAAGGCATTTATAGAAGTTACTGATAAAGAAGAAAATTTTTCTATAATATTATTTTTTTCTGGTTTTATTACTTTTAACAGTTCTAAAAATTCATCTTCTACAATTACTCCCCTATTCTTTTGGTAAAGAAATTTTAACGGTATTATTGTGTTGATCAATAATAAATCGACAAACGATTTTGAAATTTTCTTACTAGTAATTTTCTTAGAAATCTTATCAAAAGTAAAATGATTCTCCCAGAATTTATTTACTTGAACTTCAAATATTTGATAATAGTTTTCCTTATGTTTTAGTTCCATCAATTGTAAAAACAAATGTTCATTAGCATGGTATAATGCAATTAGTTGTGCTATTCTAATTGTAGGAAAACCAGAAGGTCTCATTCTAAAAAAAGAAAAATAATGTTTTGTTATGGGCTGTAAATGAAACTTCTTTTGCAAAAAATTATATTCTATTTTTAATGAATTATAATATACATCTTCAATTTTATCCTCTAAAAAACCAGCTTGCCCAAATAATAGCGCAGCAAGTTGTAATTGATTAGTTCTTACCTTTTTTAATATAGAAAAATCAAAAGAATTTGCCAACTGAAAAAAAGCTTCGGCATTAACTTTTAAACCAAAATTTCTACACAGCAAAACAAATAAAGTTGCTTCAAAATCTGAATTATTGTGAACTAAAATTGTTTTAATCTCATTAGCTTTTCGTTCTAAACGCTCAAAGTATAAACGTTCTTTCCAATTTTCAAACTCAAACGAGTTTACCTTTGCAATCTCATTTTCACAAGCAATCCATTTGCTTTTAGAATTCAATAATTGTAAATAACTAGCTAATAATCCTTTATCAACTCTATCTTTTAAAACCAATGTTGGTAAAGGTTGATTGTTTTTAGCATATACAACTACATCATCTTCCCAAACTACATGTAAAATTACAGCATCATAGTTACTATCATTTTCATGATTATGAGCATACCAATCTGATGATTTGATATGAATTTCTACATTACCAAACCAATATTGTCCATCAATTTTTAATGCTGCATTTAAAAAATCAGGTCCCGAATTACAGTTATGAGTACCCGATTTTAGTATTTCAATATTTTCGTTTGAAGTTGTGTATAAATCTTTAAGCACAAAAAGCTTGTACTTCCATACGTAGTGTAAAAAATCTTCTTTCATAGCAGGAAACAAGATACAAAAAATCTAAAAAGTAAGTTAATTTATCAATTCGTTAGCCATATACAAGACTTCCTTAGTATTTTTGCATCTTTAGATTCACACATGGATATTATAGAAAAATTAGAGTGGCGTT
Organism: uncultured Polaribacter sp.; assembly: GCA_964410075.1. Taxonomy (GTDB): domain Bacteria; phylum Bacteroidota; class Bacteroidia; order Flavobacteriales; family Flavobacteriaceae; genus Polaribacter. The sequence goes on along the minus strand of CAYPHE010000276.1, from coordinate 411 downwards.
ACGCAGTAAAAAAGTTTGATAGTACTAAAACAATTTCCAAAGAAAAAATTGAAATCCTTAAAAAGGCTTTTAATTTAACCGCAACTTCTTACGGTTTACAACCTATAAAATTAGTAGTATTACAAAATAAAGAAATTCAAGAAAAGCTGGTGGCTCATAGTTTTAATCAACCACAAATTATAGATGCTTCTCACTTATTAATCATTTGTGTTCCAAAAGAATTCACCTCTAAAGAAGTTGACAATTATTTCGATTTGGTAAAAAAAATCAGAAATACTCCCGATGAAGTTACGGCTCCTTTTAAGAGCTATATGAAAGCAGATATAGATAAACAGAACGATGAGTTTTTATTTAATTGGAATAAAAACCAAGCCTATATTGCTTTAGGAAATTTACTAACTGTTTGTGCTT
>CAYPHE010000275.1:2156-3585 GCA_964410075.1 uncultured Polaribacter sp. | reverse complement strand
ATTGTACAATCATTTGTGTTTTTTTAATGAGTTTTTATGCTTTTGGTCAAAATTCAAATATTTTTTTAGATAGAAGTTTTTGGAAAGAAAATCCTACCATAGTTACTATTGAAAAAAAGATTAACGCAGGTAATGATATTGCTGCATTAAACGCTAATGCTTTTGATGCAGTAGTTTATGCCTTACTTGAAAATGTAGATAATAAAACCATAAAATTTTTACTTTCTAAAAAAGGAAATGGAGTAAATAAAAAGACTCATGATGGGAGAACCTATATTTTTTGGGCCGCTTATAAAAACAACTTAGAAATAATGAAACACCTTTATAAAAATGGTGCTAAAACAGATCTTGTAGATACACACGGACACACATTTATGAATTTTGCAGCGTCTACAGGTATTTTAAATAAAGATATTTATGAATATTCATTTCAAGTTGGGGCAGATATTACAAGCGAAAAAAATCATAGTGGTGCTAATGCATTGCTATTGGTAGCTCCTTATGCAAAAGACTTTACATTGATTAATTATTTGATATCAAAAGGAGCTAGTTTACAAGATAAAGACAATAATGGTAATGGTTTTTTTGATTATGCTGCTAAAGGCGGAAACATAGTTTTCTTAAAAGAACTTCTACAAAAAGGAGTAACACCAGGAAAAAATGCCATAACATTTGCAAGTCAAGGATTACGAAGAAAAAAAAACACTCTAGAAACTTATATATTTTTAGAAAGCATAGGTGTTAAAATAAACGTTGTAGACGGTAAAGGAAGAAATCCATTGCACTATATTTCCTATAACAGTAAAAATTTAGCAACATTCACTTACTTTATTAACAAAGGTGTTGAGGTAAATTTACAAGATAATGGGGGAGATACTCCTTTTATGAATGCTGCGAATAGTAATAGTTTAGAAGTTGTAAAATTATTATCTACTTACATTAAAAATATTAATCTTAAAGATGAAAATGGACGTTCTGCTTTAGCAATGGCTGTAAATAGAAATGATATTAATGTAATTGATTTTTTATTAAAAAAAGGAGCAGATATCAATACGAAAGATAAAGAAGGAAATACACTTTCTTACTACTTGTTAAATAATTTTAAAGCTGAAAACACAAAACGATTTGAAAATAAATTAAAACTACTACAAGAAAACGGTTTGATGATCAACACCAAACAACATAGTAATAATACACTATTACACATTGCGGTGAAAAGAAATGATTTGGCTTTATTAAAACGTTTGGCTTCTTTTAGTATTGATGTAAATGCAAAAAATAACGAAGGTTTAACGGCTTTACAATTAGCAGCCATGAAAGGCAAAGATGTAAAAATTATCAAATATTTATTGGATAAAGGAGCAGATAAAACTGTAAAAACAGACTTTGACGAAACGGTTTACGATTTGGCATCAGAAAATGAATTGCT
>CAYPHE010000275.1:0-2056 GCA_964410075.1 uncultured Polaribacter sp. | reverse complement strand
TAAAAACAGACTTTGACGAAACGGTTTACGATTTGGCATCAGAAAATGAATTGCTCCAAAGAGACAAAGCTTCTTTACTATTTCTAAAATAAATTTAAGATGAAATTAAAAAACAAAACAATACAAATTGTAGTTGGTCTATTTTTAGTATTTCTTTTATATAGTTTTTCAAATGCAGTAAACCAAACACCTTATAAATGTATGATTCAAATGAAAAATTATACAGGAGAAGGCGCTTATGTTGTAATTTCTCTGTTAGATGCTGAGGGAGAATATGAAGAAACTTTATACGTACAAGGAGATGATGATGAATGGTATTTTGATATTACAGAATGGTGGAATTTTCAAGGAAAAAAACGAGCAGACATCGACGCCATAACAGGAGCAACCATTAGTGGAGGTGAACGGAAAATAAGTGTTATTCAAATACCAAATGATAAAATAGATAAAGGATACAAACTTCGTTTTGAAACTGCGGTAGAAGACAAAGAATATTATAAAGATGATATCGAGTTTGAGTTGACAACCGAGAATATCACCAAAAAGTTTGAAGGAAAAGGCTTTATCCGTTACATACGAATGATAGCTCAATAAATTATAGAAATAGTATGCTTTCTATTTGGAGATATAGTCATTTAACATTAGCCATTTCTACTGCTTTATTTGTTGCAGTGGCTTCGTTAACAGGAATAATTTTAGCCTTTGAACCTATTTACAATAAGTTTAATCCAGCGATAATATCTAATTTAGAAAACATTACTGTTGTAGAAACCATTAAAAATCTACAAGAAAATTACAAAGAAGTTGTTAGTATTTCTGTTGATGAAGATAGCTATGTAAAAGCAACTGTTATTACTAATACCAATAGAAGTGAAACTTTTTTAGTTAATCCAAAAAGTGGAATAAAAATAGCAGCTGTTAATAATCAATCCCCAATTTTTAGGTTTACCACCAATTTACACCGTTCTTTATTTTTAAAAAGCACAGGACGTATTTTGGTGGCTTTTTTTACATTTCTTTTTTTACTGCTGACAATTGCAGGTTTTGGTTTGTTACTGCAAAGACAAGGTGGTTTTAAAAAACTATTTACCAAAACAATAAAAGAAGATAGTGCACAATTTTATCATGTAGTTTTTAGTAAATATGCATTTATTCCTATTGTAATTATTGCCATTACAGGAGTGTATTTGTCTTTAGAAAAGTTCAACTTATTACCAAAAACAAAAGAAAAAACTGTTTTTTTTGAAAAAGATACTGCAATAAACAATAAAAATTTTTCTGATTTTGAAGTATTTAAAACAACAACGTTAGACCAAGTTAAACAATTAGATTTTCCGTTTTCTAAAGATAAAGAAGACTATTTCTACTTAAAATTGGCAAATAAAGAAGTTGCTGTTCACCAATATTACGGAACAATTGTAAGTGAGAAAAAAGCAGGAATTGTTGCAATTTTATCCGTTTATAGCTTGTGGTTGCATACAGGAAGAGGTAATTTTTTATGGGCTTTTGTATTGTTGTTAACCTGTGTTGTCATTTGTTATTTTATATATTCTGGATTTGTTATTTATTTAAAAAGAAAACATCAATCTACAATTTTAAAAAATACATTTACAAAAGATGAAGCCGAAATTATATTGCTAGTTGGTTCTGAAACAGGCAGCACCAATCGTTTTGCAAATGCCTTTTTTAAAGGATTAATCAACGCAAATAAAAAAGTATTTGTAGATGCATTAAATAATTATAACATTTATAAAAAAGCAAAACATATTGTAGTTTTTACAGCTACTTATGGAGACGGAGATGCTCCGGCTAATGCTTCTCTGTTTTTAAAAAAGTTTTCAGAAGTCTATCCAACAAATAACATACAGTTTTCTGTAGTTGGTTTTGGTTCTTCTAATTATCCAAAATTTTGTAAGTATGCGATATTGGTAAATGCTAGTTTACAATTGCACGAAAAATTTATACCCATTTTACCTTTGTTTACTGTTGATAATCAATCTAAAACAGCATTTAAAAATTGGGTAAAGGAGTGGAGTACTTTTTATAAAATTCATTT
>CAYPHE010000274.1:0-3600 GCA_964410075.1 uncultured Polaribacter sp. | reverse complement strand
TCTTTTCCATTTGTTCCGTCTACGCCATCAACTCCATTGATGCCATCAATACCATCTTCTGTACAACCTATAAACGCCAATTGGCTTGTTAAGATTGAAAGAGATAAAAAAGTAATTTTGAATAAATTTTTCATTTTTAATTATTTGAAAGGTTTTTTAATTAGTGCTTCAAAAGTATCTTTGAAAAACCAAGACCCTGTTAAATAATTAAAATGATAAGGTTACAATTTTGTTGAATTAATGTTATGTAGTTTATGTGAAGTTTAATAATTATAAACAGTCTAAACTATACTGATAATCAATTTTTTAATATTGATTTTACTTTAAATTAAGATTGAATCTGTATATGGTTTCAATACTTAACTATTTAGTTATTAAAAGAGTAGATTTAACTTATACTAAAGTTAATTTTTATAATATAATTGAATGTAGATTCTTTACGTTGTAGCTGTTCAGAATGACACTTAGTAATCTAACAGCTAGTTGCTAATCTATTTCAAAATTGCTCTAGAAATTACAATTTTTTGGATCTCTGAAGTGCCCTCATAAATTTGAGTAATTTTTGCATCTCTCATCATTCTTTCTACATGATATTCTTTTACAAAACCGTTTCCACCAAAAATCTGAACAGCTTCTACAGTTTGTTCCATAGCAACTTTAGAAGCGTATAATTTAGCAACTGCACTAGAAGTATCGTAGCTTCGTTCTTCATCTTTATCTAAAGCAGATTTATATATTAAGTAACGCGCAGCTTCAATTTCTGTAAACATATCTGCTAACTTAAATGCAATGGCTTGGTGATTGCAAATTGCAGTACCAAATGCTTTGCGTTCTTTACTATATTGTAATGCCAATTCATAAGCCCCGTTTGCAATACCTAACGCTTGTGCAGCAATACCAATTCTTCCGCCTGAAAGTGTTTTCATGGCAAACTTAAAACCAAAACCGTCTTCTCCAATTCTGTTTTCTTTAGGAATTTTTACATCGTTAAATTGTAAAGTATGGGTATCTGAACCACGAATCCCTAATTTATCTTCTTTTGGCCCAATATGAAAACCTTCCATTCCTTTTTCTACAATAAACACATTAATGCCTCTATGTCCTTTTTCTCTGTTGGTTTGTGCAACTACTAAATAAATATCAGAACGTCCGCCATTTGTAATCCAGTTTTTAGTACCATTTAATAGGTAATAATCTCCCTTATCAATTGCTGTTGTTGCCTGAGAAGTTGCATCTGAACCCGCTTCTGGTTCACTCAAACAAAATGCGCCAACTTTTTCTCCTTTTGCAAGCGGAACTAGATATTTCTGTTTTTGTGCTTCTGTTCCAAAAGCTTCTAATCCATAACATACCAATGAATTGTTTGCAGAAACAATTACCCCAGCAGATGCATCTATTTTAGACAATTCTTCTACAATTAAAGCATACGAAATCGTATCTAAACCACTTCCACCATATTCTGGTGAAACCATAATTCCCATAAATCCTAAATCTCCCATTGCAGTAACAAGCTCATCAGGAAAATGTTGATTTTCATCTCTCTCTATAACTTCAGGCAACAACGCTGTTTTTGCAAACTCTCTAGCAGCATCTCTAATTAAAATATGTTCTTCTGTAAGATTAAAGTCCATTTGGCTTTTATTTTATGAAATTCGTAAAATAGCTTCTCAAATATATCGATTTTACAATAGCTTCTCAAAAAGGAACTGTTATTTTTGTTGAAATGAATACGAATACATGCTTTTCAATTGGAGTAATGTCTGGAACGTCTCTAGACGGAATAGACTTAGTTTATGTACAATTTGATGAAACGAATTATCAGAATTTTCAAATTTTAGAAGCAGAAACTATTGCTTATTCAAACAAATGGAAAGAAACTTTACAACAAGCAATTCATTTTTCTAATGAAAAATTAAAGAAGTTAAACACTCAATATGGTGTTTTGTTGGCTGATGAGATTTTAAAATTCATTAAAAAATACAATCTTAATCAAATTGATTTTATTGCTTCTCATGGCCATACCATTTTACATCAACCAGAAAAAGGGATAACACTACAAATAGGTTGCGGAAAAACAATTGCAAATAAAACCAAACTAAAAGTAGTTTTCGATTTTAGAACACAAGATGTGCAATTAGGTGGACAAGGTGCGCCTTTAGTTCCTATTGGCGACGAATTATTGTTCTCTAATTTTGATTATTGTTTGAATTTAGGAGGGTTTTCTAATATTTCTTTCAATCAAAATAACCAAAGAATTGCTTTTGACATTTGTCCTGTAAATATTGTTTTAAATTATTACGTAAATAAATTAGGTAAAGATTTTGACGACGAAGGTAAAATTGCTTCAACTGGAAAAATTAATGAACAGTTACTAAAGCAATTGAATGCAATTTCTTTTTACAAAAAACTGCCCCCAAAGTCATTGGGGTTAGAGTGGGTTCAACAACATATTTTTCCACTAATTGATAATTATGAAAAAGATATCCCTTCAATCTTAAAAACATTTACAGAACATGTTGCTGTGCAAATTGGTAAAGTTATTTTTAAAAATAATGCTGTTTTAATTACAGGCGGAGGAGCTTTTAATACTTTTTTAATAAGCAGGATAGAGTTTTATGCTAAAAACACCATTAATCTGCCTGAAAAAAAACTTATCGATTTTAAGGAAGCCTTTATTTTTTCTTTTTTAGGATTGCTAAGAATTCACGGTAAAATTAATTGTTTACAATCAGTTACGGGGGCCTCTAAAAACCATTCATCTGGTAATATAATTTATGCAGATTTTTAGGATATAAAATTTTAGCAATTCTTTTTTTTACATTATGTTTGTTAGCGTCAGGTTTTAATAAAGAATCAACAAAATAATAAACAATTTTTATGGAATTAGTAATCATTTTAGTATTTGTTTTTGGGTATTTAGCCATAACACTAGAACACAATATAAAGTTAGATAAATTAATACCTGCCTTAGTAATGATGGCAGTTTGTTGGGCTATTGTGGCTCTAGGTGTAGATACTTTTTCTAATTGGTTCGATTCTTCTAGCCATGGTTTAGTAGAAGGTTTTAAAACAATGGCTCATGATGCCAAATTACATCTAGTTGAGGAAACATTATTACATCATTTAGGCAAAACAGCAGAAATTTTAGTGTTCCTTTTAGGAGCAATGACCATTGTAGAAATTATAGATTATTTCGACGGATTTTCTACTATTAAAGGATATGTAAATTTTAAAAGTAAGAAAAAGTTATTGTGGATGTTTTCTATTTTAGCATTTGTGCTATCTGCAATTATAGATAACTTAACTGCTACAATTGTATTGATTTCTATTCTACAAAAAATAGTAAAAACTAGAGAAGATAGAATTTGGTTTGCAGGTCTAATTATTGTGGCTGCAAATGCTGGTGGTGCATTTTCTCCTATTGGAGATGTAACTACAACTATGCTTTGGATTGGAGATAAAGTAAGTACAGGAATGTTGTTTACGTATCTTTTTGTACCTTCTCTTTTATGTATGGTAGTGCCTTCTTTTATAGCAAGTTTTTTGCCTGCTTTTAAAGGAGAAATAGATTTTGATGAAAACGAAGTTGAAAAACCAAAA
>CAYPHE010000273.1:0-3610 GCA_964410075.1 uncultured Polaribacter sp. | reverse complement strand
ATTCATTTTTGGTGGCATTGCCAAACCATTTCTAATATCTCTAGGTCTAAATCCAAAAGTTGGTACATCGCATAGTATAACTAAAACAGGGCATTCTGCTGCTGCTGCTCTTTTTATAATATCATCTCTTAATCTGTTTTCTGTTGGATGATATAATTGAAACCATGCTTTTCCTTCAGTTAATTCTGCAGCTCTTTCTATACTAGTAGTTGTTACTGTACTTAATATAAAAGGAATGTTATGTTCAAAAGCTGCTTTAGCTAAGATTTCAGGAGAGTTTGGCCACATTAAACCTTGCAGACCTACAGGAGCAATACCAAATGGAGCATCGTACTCTATTCCAAACAACTTGGTTTTTAAAGAAGATCCAAAATGTTTTCTTAAATAATTTGGTTTTAGCTGTACTTCTCTTAATTCTGAAGTATTCCTTATCAAATTTACATCTTCATTACATCCACCATCTAAATACTCAAAAGCAAATTTTGGTATTTTCTTTTGTGCTTTTTTTCTTAAATCATCTACTGAAGGATATCTCGTGTCGAAAGATACTGCCATATATTTTACTTAATTAGGTTAAAAACTTTTTTCTTAAATCTTCTACTTGCTCATCATTAATAGGTACCATATCTCCTAAAGAATGTCCTAAAACTATAGATTTTGCACTAAATTCTGCTACCTCTAAATAATCGAAAGTTTGCAGTAATTTGTCTCCTGTAATAATTACAGAATCATTTTCTATAATTAATGCGGTTGGGCAATCGTCTACTATTTCTGAGTTATTATTTTTTCTAAAATGATGACCATACTCTACAAAATTAACGTCTTGTAAAAAAATCCAACTTTCTGGAATTGTTCTTACATTAAGATGTTCTCCTGTTACTCCAAAAGACATTAAATATGGAGACTGTGTCATTATAATCGAATTTACATTCGGATTTCTATTATAAATCTCTTGATGAATCCAAGTTGCTCTACTAGGTGTTTTTCCTGCTTCTCTATGCCCATCTTTAATTTGTACAATATCGTCTAGCTGAATGTCCCAACGATTTTTATTTGTTGGAGTGATTAAAAAATCATTTTCATTCCAACGCATAGATACTGTTCCGTAAGAGCTAATCATTAGCCCTTGCTCACAAGAACGTTTAACAATATTACAAATTTCTAAACGCTTTTCTGTTTCTTCTGGCGGATAAGATACATCTTCCATTTCTGGTAATACTCCTGTAGCTTGTGCTTCAAATTCATCTATTTGAGCATTGCTTAAATACTTTGGCGTACCTATTTGAGAGCCATGTAAAATTGTTTTTGCACAAAATTCTAATGCTTCAAATCTTTCATAAGCATCTGTCAAATCACTACCACCTAAAACAGTTCCGTGATTTTCCATAATAATAGCCTTGTAGCCTTTATTAAATTCGTCTGCAATAACTTTTCCTAAATCTTCGCTTCCTGGTATTTCATACTTTGCATATCCTATTGGACCACAAATATGTTTTGCTTGAGAAATAATATTAGTATTTGGTATTTGACGTACAATACTAAAAGATACTAATGCCGGTGGATGCGCATGAATTACAGCTTTAATATCTGGTCTTGCTTCATAAATTGCCTTGTGAAATGGAAATTCTGATGAAGGCTTGTGTTTACCAATTACAGTTCCATCCTTTTTTACGCAAATGATATCTGACGCTCTTAACGAACCTTTATCAATAGCTGATGGGGTTACCCAAATATCTCCATTACCGTCAATAATGGATACATTTCCTCCAGAAGTAGTAGTCATACCTCTTTTATAGATTCTACTAATTACTTCTGTAATTTGGTTTCTTGGATGAATTAATTGAATTTCTTTTGACATTATTTTGGATTTTTATATTTCTTGTCCTTAATAATGAAAATTAACCACTAACAATAAAAGGTACGTGCTTCTTTAGCGCGTAATTCTTTCTCAAAAACTTAGAATTTAGTTTGGTATCTGAAATTGCAATCGCCGCTCCTAAGGCAGAGCCTAAAGAAGCTTTTGTTGTACGCAATTTCATACCTCTTAAATAATGAGACAATAATTTGATATAAATATCATTATCACTAAATCCTCCATCAACATAAAGCCTGTCAATCTTTTCTAAATCTGCAATTCTCTCAATGTTTTCTACTTGCAGTTTTACTAACTCTAGCATCAAATGATGATAGGCGTCTTCAAAAGTATTGTAGTTATAATCTGTTTTTTCAGGCATGTTTTTATGCTCAATAGATTCCCATTTAAAGGAGTACTTAAAATCACTATTAATTTGAGCATAAGTTTCATAATTAAACGCTACCGTTTTATGATAATCATCATCTTTACTAAATTTTTTAGCTAATTTAGTTACCTGAACTTTATATTCATTTCCTAAAAAGAGTCTAGATGACTTAACTGGCTTACCATTAATACGCATATAGTTAATGCAATCTGCATCTATATCTTCTCGTGTTAAAGGCGTATCTACAAAAGGATTTAGAGAAATGCTCCAAGTACCCGTAGATACCAAAACGAATGGTTTTTTTACACTTCTTACGTAAGGTAAAAGTGCAGAAGAACTGTCGTGAATTCCAACACCAATTTTTATTCTTTTACCATTGTAATTCATGTTTAAACTTGTTTCTGTAGAAACAATTGGAGGTAAAATATTATTGATCCCTTCTTTGTAAACCCATTTTTGGTAGTCTTTGGTTTCGTAATTCCATAAAATGGTATGACAACCAATACTTGTAAATTCACTTAAAGGTACTCCTGAAAAAATATAACTTAAATACTGAGGTAAATGCAGTGAATATTTTATTTTTTTAAAAACCTCGGGCTTCTTGTATTTTAACCAATACAATTGAAGCCCAGAGTTTAATAATCCTGGAGATTTTGATGACCCACTAGTTCTAATTAACTCTGAATCATTGCCATACTCCTTATAAAATTGTGCTACAATTTCTGAATCAATTTCTTTTGTATAATTATAAAGAGGGGTTAAGATTTCTCCATTTTCATCTAAATGAACAAAACTTGCACCATAAGTAGAAAAGTTAATAGCTTTTACACTATACTCTTCTGACTTTAAAATTTTATGAAAAACATCTTTTAACCAATTTTGTAGTGCATGAATATCTTCTGTTGGATGACCATCTTCATCTTGAATTTCGTCAAAGGAAATATATTCTTTATGAACTTCTTTAAAATTCTTATCGAATAAGAAAAACTTTTTATTTGTTTTTCCAATGTCAAAAACTGCAGTTACTTTTTGTTTCATAAGGTTTTTTTATAGTCCAGTAGCTATAGTGTTTTTTCCTCTTTCTTTAATTAATTGTTCTCTAACTCCTAAAGATCTGTACGCATCTATTGGGCTAATTACACCACCTGCGTTTATTCTTGCTTTTTCTAACAATGGTCTAACATCTGTTCTGTAAGCACCTTGTAAAATTTCTTGACATTTTACAACATCGTTTTCTAATTGAGCTGTTCTTAATGCATCTTGATCTATTAATAAAGCTTTAGCATACGCTTCTTGAATAGCTTCTAAAGATTGGATTAAATCTTCTAAAGGATCTTTTACATTATGACTTGCATCAATCATCCAAGCTA
>CAYPHE010000272.1:0-3648 GCA_964410075.1 uncultured Polaribacter sp. | reverse complement strand
CGTTACGACAGTAATAGATTATCAGTTTTTAAATTTTTAAAAGATGAAATAGAAAAAGGTAGGCAAGTGTATGTTGTTTATCCATTAATTCAAGAGTCTGAAGCTATGGATTATAAAGATTTAATGGATGGTTACGAAAGTATTTCAAGAGAATTTCCACAACCAAAATATCAAATTAGTATTGTGCACGGACAAATGAAACCAGCAGATAAAGATTTTGAAATGCAACGATTTGTAGAAGGTAAAACTCAGATTATGGTAGCAACTACTGTAATAGAAGTTGGTGTAAATGTACCCAATGCAAGTGTTATGGTTATAGAAAGTGCAGAACGTTTTGGGTTAAGTCAATTGCACCAATTAAGAGGAAGAGTAGGGAGAGGTGCAGACCAAAGTTATTGTATTTTACTAAGTAGTTATAAATTATCTAAAGAAGGTAAAACCCGTTTAGAAACAATGGTAGAAACTACAGATGGTTTTAAAATAGCAGAAGTAGATTTAAAATTGCGTGGACCAGGAAATATTATGGGAACACAACAAAGTGGTGTTTTAAATCTAAAAATAGCCGATGTTGTTAAAGATAGTGCCATTTTATCTGTAGCTAGAAGCACAGCAGTTACTTTATTACAAGATGATGAAACACTAGCCAAACCAGAAAACGTTATGATTAAAAATGCTTATCTAAATATGAGCAAGTCTTCTAAAATTTGGAGTAACATTAGCTAAATTTACATAAAATAATAGCTTTTATACCTAAAGTAATACAACAAAACTTTGATTTTGTTGTTATGATTTTTAAATTTACAAAAACTATATTTTTTGAAAAAATACATTAAACAAATACTTCCTGTTTTAATTGTTTTGTTTGGGGTTTTGTATTTTACTTATAATACTTCAAATGCTAAAAAAGAAAAAACAACTTCTCAACCAGTTGTTAAGGAAGTAGACAAAACCAACCCTGTTGTTCCTGTAGAGTATTATTCTGAAAAAATAACAAAAAATGTAAATCATAAGTTAGATTCTTTACTAAAAAGAATCAATAAAAGGCATGATTTTCATGGAGCTATTTTAGTAGCAAAAAATAAAAAAATAGTTTATAAAAACCAGATTGGTTTTGCCGATTTTAGAAAGAAAATACCCATAAAAGAAGAATCTACTTTTCAATTGGCATCTGTTAGTAAACAGTTTACTGCAGCAGCTATTATGCTTTTACACGAAAGAAATCAAATTAAGATTACAGACACTGTAAATACTTATTTTCCGAACTTTCCTTTTGAAAACATTACAATTAAACACTTGTTGAATCATACCGCAGGTTTGCCAAAATACTTTTGGGTTGCAGAACATGAGTGGCAAAAAGAAAAAGCGCCTACAAATCTAGAAATGATGGAGCTTTTTTCATGTTCTAGTGTACAGCGATTTTTTAAACCAGGCCGTAATTTTGATTATTCTAACACAGGTTATTTTGTTTTAGCTTCTATAGTAGAAAAGGTTTCAGGAACTTCGTTTGGTAATTTTCTTAAAGAAAATATTTTTGAACCTTTAGATATGAAAAATTCTTATGTGTATAGTTTTGAAAACGATAGCGTTCATAAAGAACAATTAATAGGATATCGTTTATACAGAGGTTGGAAGCATGTAGGAATAGAAAATACGGTTAATGATGCTGTTGTAGGAGATAAGAATGTGTATTCTACAGTAGAAGATTTGTATAAATGGACGTACGGTTTAAATACTGGGAAACTACTTTCTAAAACATCTTTAGATTTAATGTACACCAAAGGAGAAACCATTTATGGTAGAAAGGTTCCTTATGGTTTTGGATTTCGTGTAGATAGAAGGGATGAAAAAAATATTTATCATTATGGTAAATGGAATGGTTTCAGTACTGCGTTAACCAATTATTTAGATGACGATTTGGTAGTTATTGTATTAGAACATACTAGTTATAACGCCTTAACATCTTTAAATAGAAAAATAAAGAAAATAGTAACCAAAAATTTAGATGTTTAACGAAGTAAAAAAGAAAGATTTACCAATTTATAGATTCAACTAAAATCGGTAAACCTTTTCAAATAAAAATATTACAAAATCAGTTTAACTAATAGGAGTCATTTCAAATAATTCAAAATTTTCCACCGCTCCTTCTGTAGCTTTTGAATATTCAGCCAAATGAGAATTATTCATATGTTGCTGCCATAATGCTCTAGATTCCCAGTTTTCATAAAATAAAAACAAGTTTTCGTTTTCATTATCTTGATGTAGGTCATAATTGATACAACCTTCTTCTGCTAGTGTAGTTTTTATCAATTTTATCAACTCATTTTTTACTAGCTCTCTTTTTTCTGATTTTGCTAAAATTTTTGCGACTATGGTTAATCTTTGGTGATTCATTATGTTTTTTTTGAGATTTGCAATATATAAAAATCACCAAAGACGAACTATAAAAATTTATTTCCAAGTAACTATATCCTCTAAAGCTCTTCTAGTCTTAGGATGAGGAGGATTCTCTTTTCGATATCCAAAAGCAACCATAAAAGAAAGACCATATTTATCGGTATCAATATTAAATTTTTCTTTTAATAATGTCTCAGCTTTTTCTTGATGAAAACCTTCTATAGGGCAGCTGTCAATTCCTTGTAAAGCAGCAGCAGTCATCATATTACCAAGTGCAATGTATGTTTGTTTAGAAGCCCAGTCAAATAACTTTTTATCTGTATCTAAATTAAAATCGGTTTCTTGAAATGTTTTGTAAAAATTAGAATACATTTCTATTACATCTTTTGGAAGTTGTTTTACATCCTTCATCATGTGCATAATATAATCAGCATCCCATTTGGTCATAGGAGCTTTCATACTTAATCCTAATATAAAATGGCTAGCTGTGTCAAGTTTATCTGGAGCACCCCATGCCACTGGTTTTAATAATTCACGTAGTTCTTTATCTTGAACAACAACAAAATGCCAAGGTTCAAAACCAAAAGAACTAGGAGATAAGTTAGCTGTTTTTAAAATAAAATTAATGTCTTCTTCTGTTAGCTTTTTATTAGCATCAAACACTTTTGTAGCGTGTCTGTAATTAAAGGCATTTAAAACTTCTTCTTTAGAAATGTTAGGTGTTTTCATATGTGAAATTTATACTATATTTTTTATAGTAGCAAAATTATGTATAGTTTTGTAGTCTTGCAATAACGGTCAAAAGTGATAGTATCAAATTTTTTAAATTAATCAATATGTATCTTATAAACGGAAAAGAATATCCTTGCTGTACAAGTATAACTATGGGGTTAATAGGAGGAAAGTGGAAAACGGTTATTTTATACCACTTGATTGAAGGTAAATTAAGGTATAACGAGTTGAGAAAAGAGCTACCGATGGTTACAGAAAGGACTTTAAGCTTGCAATTAAAAAAATTAGAAGAAGATAAAATTATAAACCGTAAAGTATATACCAGTAAGCCTCCATTAAAAGTAGAATACTCATTAACAGACTTTGGTAAAACATTAATTCCTTTATTACAATCTATTGCTAGTTGGGGAGATTATGTTGTTGAAAATTATGGTAAAAAAACCTGATTTTTTGTTCTAAAACTTTCTTCATCATATTTTACTGCTAATTATTAATAATGTCTTCTTTTTGTTTTTAAAAAAA
>CAYPHE010000271.1:0-3650 GCA_964410075.1 uncultured Polaribacter sp. | reverse complement strand
GAAGTGCAGGTAAAAATGTAAATAGACAAGTAAAAAATTCTGATATTTCTAATATTGGAAAAGCAATAAAAGATGGCTGGGTAATTACTTTTCCGCAAGGTACAACAACACCTTTTAAACCGATTAGAAGAGGTACAGCTCATATTATTAAAACTTTTAAACCAGTTGTTGTTCCTATTGTAATAGATGGTTTTAGACGTTCTTTTGATAAAAAAGGACTTAGAGTTAAGAGAAAAAACGTGCTACAATCTATGGTTATTAAAGAACCATTATCAATAGATTATGAAAACGAGGATGTAGCAGATATTATTACTAAAATAGAATATGCTATAGAACAACATCCTTCATTTTTAAAAGTATTGTCTAAAAAAGAAGCTGAAGAATACTTTAAAGAGGAGGAAGAATTGAATAAAAAACGTGAGTTTTGGAGTTAATTTTCAACTGATAAATAATTTTCAATCAGATTTTTATTTCTCCAATTTGTAGCCTCATAGGCTTCTTTACTTAAAAACGGAAATTTCTTTTTGTTTTCATCTTTATTAATTGTTTTCCACTCATTTTTCGATAAAATTACTGGAGTTTCATAAAATACTTCTTTACCCTCTGTAAAGTTTACTTCAAAAGTAAAATCAATTTTTACTTTATCCTTTTTTTCGAACCAACCCTTATTTTCTGTAAACGTTAAAGGTCTACTTATATAGGCATAACTTTGTTTTGTTTCTTTAAAATATTTTACGAATAATCTTCCCGTAGGTAAGGTTTTATAGTGAATACTAATTTCTTTATTATTTTCAGAATATTTTACGCCTAGTAAGAATTTTAAATTGATATGATCTCCTCTTTTATCTTCAGCGTAGCTATAATTAATCCTAGATATTGTAATGTTTTCAGAGTCAATTAAAATAGTACCAAAAAACTTAGATTTACTTTTTCTTGGGTAAAAAGAAACGGAATAGAATTTTTTATTATTAACATAAGTAGGTTCGTTAATAATGTGGTTGTAATATTTTCTACTTAAAAAGTTAAGTTCATCCTCTTTTAGAAAAAAAGATGTTTCAACTTTCGCTTCATCATATCTTAATAATCCATAAGAGGCTGTAAAATTGTTATCATTTTCTACAGAGTCTTTCATTTCAGATATTTTCTGAAAAGAAATGTCTTTATCAATAGTAAATAAACCAGTCTTTACTTTGTAGCTTTTTGTGGTATCTAAATATTTAAGTAAGGTGTTTTTAAAAATTTTATCCATTTCGTCTACAGAAATCGTTTCATCTATGTAATTATTTTTAAATCCAGTTATAGTTTTAATATATGTTGATGTTGTTTCTTTTTCAGATTTGTCATTAATTAACAATGCAGGCTCTTTGCGAACATAAAATTCTTCTGTTATAGTGCCTGGTTTGTCGGCATATTTTTCCACTAAAGAATCTAGTTCTGCTCTAGCTAATTTTGTTTGTTTTCTATCTAACAAGTTTGTTCTTTTTAAGTCAACATCAGATGCTTTTGTTGGTTTAACAATTTGTTGACTGTAAGAATAAAAAGTTTGTTGTAAAGAATCTTCTGCTACAAAATATAAACGCATGTTTTTTTGCGTTTTTAGCAGTAAAGAATCTAAATTTATGGCTGAAGCTGTAATTTTTATTTCATCTAAAATATTTACGTTTTCTTGCAAATAAACTATATAGTTATTTTCTTGTAATACTGCTATTTCAACTATTTTGTTTTGATAACCCAAACAAGAAAAAGTTATGGTATTTGCATTTGATAAATTGATCGTAAATACTCCATTTTCTTTAGAAGTAGTTCCTATATTGGTATCTGTTTTTACGGCAACATTAAAAATACCTAAGTCAGTTTTTTTAGATACTACTTTGCCTTCTATTTTCTGAGAAAAACCATCAATAGAACTTAAACTTAGTAGGATAATCACAAAAAATAAAAATCTAATCATAGAAGTATAAATTTTACCGAAAAATACTACAAAAAGCCTTTGTAAATAAGTTTGTTACAAAATTTAACAAAGTATTACACTACTAATAATATTGATTATAAAGTAAGTTTTTAAGATTTTGTAGCTATACTTTATTGACTTTAGTCAATGCATCTGTTTTAATATTATTTCACTTTTGTGAAAAAATAAAAGATGGATAAAAAAATTTGGTTTACAGTTTTAGTATTAATAGTAATAAGTAAAAATGAATATGCTCAGCAAAAAGAATTACATGAGAAAGATTGTTTTGTGGGAAGTACTTTTGCGATGCTGTTCAATTTAGTTGACGACCCTGAACCACCAGAATATTATCAATTAAATATCGGATATAGACTTACTGAAAAAGATGTAATCTCTTTAGAAATAATTACTTGGAAGTATTATGAACCCTTAGGTGTACCAAACGGTCAAAAAAAATCTGCTCCAAATTTCCCAGGAAGAGTTCATGCTTATGGAGCTGGTGTAGCTTATAAGCGTTTTTTGTGGAAAAGAGCTTATGCGCAAGCTCATGTTACATTGTTAAAACAAAATTATTTGGATGAATTTGATAATAAAATTCAAGATGGTTTTCAACTTTTTAATTCGTTACGAATAGGGTATCAGTTTCAGTTTTTTAACAATAATTTTTTTATAGAGCCATCAATTGCAATGACTTTTTGGCCTATAAATTCTAACCTACCTGAATCTTTTCAAAGAGAAGAAAATAAATGGAAAAAATATTTTTTAGGAGAACCAGGATTGCATTTTGGATTTAGATTTTAAAATTATGAAAACAAAAATTACACTAGTTTTACTTTGGGTTGTTGTACTTTTTAATATGCTGTTTGCAGACATATTTTCTATAATGATTCAATTTGTTAATGGAGATGTTATTGATATTCCTATAGATGTTACTATAGCAATGGCTATTGCTGCAATTTTTACAAATATTCCAATTTTAATGATTTTACTAACTTGGGTTTTACCAAATAGAGCTAATAAATTGGCCAATAGTATAGCTTCAATTTTAACTATTATTTACGTTGTTGGAGGAGGAGTAGACTTGCCTCATTATTATATTTTGGGCGCAATAGAAGTCATACTATTACTTGTAATATTCTTAATTACTATAAAAATGAAGTAGTTATTTTACTAAACGAGCTCTTATTCTACTTAATGTTTCTGGTTTTATACCTAAATAACTTGCAATTTGATATTGAGGAACTCTATTAATTAAATTGGGATTTTCTTTTTGTAATTTTAAATAGCGTTGTTCAGGTTTTAAAGAAATGTATTCAATTTGTTGTTCTTGTTTTTCACCCATCATTTTTTCTACACCATTTCTACAAAAAGTTTCAAATCTAGGATGTTTTAAGTAAAGTGCTTTTTCTTTTTCAGCATTTAAGATGGCAATTGTTGTTTCTTCTTCGCAGATGAAATTAATTGTAGAAGCAATGTTGTTGGTTATACTGTTAAAATTTATTACTGATTGATTTTCGGTAAAAAAAGAAGTTGTTTTTTCTTCTCCTTCTTGTAATTTATATGCTCTTATACAACCTTTAATGATATAATAAGCTTCTTTTGAAATAGTACCTTCTTTCAATAAAAAGGTTCCTTTAGTAACTGTTTTAATAGGGAAACTTTCTTCAATATCTAAAGCTTCTTCTTTTGTTAATGGGGT
>CAYPHE010000270.1:0-3659 GCA_964410075.1 uncultured Polaribacter sp. | reverse complement strand
CGTCCTAAAAATTGCAGTACCCAATTTGTATTCTCCATTTATTTTGAAATAAAATTGTTTTTAAGATTTAGCAGTAAATCTATCCTATTTTATTTTTTAAATTATCCTGTACTGTACCGTAATTTCAACAAGAATTCGATTAAGAAATCTTAGTTGATTTTCCAAACAAATCTAAAATTGGTTTTCCTTTTCCGTCTGGTGTAGTATAAAATGGACGTCCTTCTATTTCGTAGTGTGTTTGTGTATCTATACCCAAAGCATGATACACTGATTGATGGACTTGATCAATAACCACAGGTTTTTCTATAGAAGAGCAAGGTCTTTCGTCTGCAGTTTTACCATAGACCAATCCTTTTTCTACACCTCCACCCCACATTAAAATTGAACTACCATCTGTAAAATGACGATGCATACCATAATACTTTTCATCTTCTATAATATCGGGTTGGTCTACTTGATTTTTAACAAGTTCTCCAGGTCTTCCCTCCATAATAGCATCTCTACTAAATTCGCTTGCTAGTATAATTAGGGTTTTATCTAAGTGCCCTGTTTCGTCCAAATCTTTAATTAATTGAGAAACAGGTCTGTCTATTAGTGCTTTCATATTTTTCGCTCTAATATGTCCATTTTCATGAGTATCCCAACCTAAAAATGGTTCGTATTCTGTAGACACACTAATAAATCTTCCTCCATTCATTGCCAATCGTTTTGCTAATAAACAGCCCAAACCAAAGCGACCTGTATTGTAGGTATCATACACTTCTTTTGGTTCTTGTGATAAATCAAAAACCTTAGCTTCAGGAGAATTTAACAAGCGATACGATTGCTCCATAGAACGCATTAAGGATTGACGCTGATAATTGCTACCTTTCTCCATGATTTCGCTTTTATTCACCAATTCTTGGTAAAGCTTATAACGCGACTCAAATCGTTTTAAAGACATGCCTTTAGGTGGCCGTACACTGTCTAAACCACTTGATGGATCTGGAATTAAAAATGGCCCGTATTCTGTACCCAAAAAACCTGCTGAATGAAAGGCTTTTAACTCTTCTGCTTCTCCCATAGTAAAACGTTGCCCAATAGAAATAAAAGGCGGAATTACAGGATTTACTGGCCCTAATTCTTTGGCGATCCAAGCGCCTATGTGTGGTGCTTGTACCGATTGTGGTGGCTCGTAACAAGTATGCCAATGGTATTGATGTCTGGTATGTAAAATATGCCCTAAATCTGCAGATTTATAAGAACGAATTATAGCACCTTTATCCATAACACTTCCAATGCCTTCCAATCCTTCAGAAAACTCTAAACCATCTACTATTGTTGGTATTTTAGGAAAAGTGCTTAAAATACGTTTGCTTTCTACACCCTTTTCATAAGGCACATAAGCCTTAGGATCAAAAGTTTCTGTATGTGCCATTCCGCCAGCCATCCAAAGTAAAATAACAGTATCTGCAGTAGCTGCTCTTTTTTGTACTTCTGGAGAACAAGAACTTAAAAAACTTGACATAGAAATAGTAGTTGTAGAGGCCGCAATACTTGCAGCAGTCATTTTTTTTAAAAATTCTCTACGTGAGTTTTGTTTTTCCATTTTCTTTGTTTTTAAAGCGTATTACTAATTTTAGAATTAATCAATAAATTGAAATTCTGGTGACATTAAAACAGCCCAAAATATATCTTGTAGTTGCTCTTTTTCTGGATTTGCACCTAAAACGGTGAGCATTACTTCTTTTTCTACTTTTGATGGATGTCTTCCTAATGCTTTTAAATACAAATCGTTAGTCATCTTATCGGTATCTGTTGCATATGTTTCTAACCAAAGTTGTGCTCCTTCTTCTAAAACACCATTAAAAAACGCACCGTTAGTTAACTCTAAAGCTTGCAATAATGTGGCTTGTTCTTCTCTAGAGGTAGTTACTATTTCTCTACTAGGACGCCCCAATGCTTTCATAAAAGGATGTTGTTTTACCAAACTAGCACGTGCAAATTTTTCTTCTTGATCTTTAAATGTAAAATTGAGCAACTTACCCCAGTTGTTAAAGTTACGTGTTCCATAATCTCTAACTTCTAACCACTTGGCATCATTAAAGTGAATTGCTGTCCAGTTAGATTGAGGAAGAACAGCTACACTTTTCCATGTAGTATCTGAGTTGATTTGCAAAACCTTTCCGGAAGCTAATTTTATTTTTAAAGCAAATAAAATTCCTGCCGGATTTGCAATAGTACCGTCATTTTCTCCTACTACTGCAATTGTATTTTTTCCAGCAACTAAATAAGTGCTTATGTCTATCTTACCAACTTCTTTCCAGTTGTTATTTTCTAAAACTTTTTGTCCGTTTATAAAAAGTTGGTACGAGTAATCTACCGAAATTAAAACTTTAGCACTCTCTACGTTTAAAGACTGTAAGTTAAAAGACTTTCTAAAATATCTTTTCCCAGGTTCTGGAAGCACAACTCTATTGAACTTAATTTCTTTATGCCAAATCCGTTTGGCATCAATATTTTCTACATTAGGATTAAATGCTACATCTGGATACATAGGCGAAACAACTTGACTTACGGCATCAGAAAATTGCTCTGCACTTAAACGACGTGATATAGGCCCTTTAAATACATAATTTACTTTGGTTTCTTCAATTTTATCATAATTAATCATGGGTTGTTGATAGGCTTTTGAAGTGACAATTCGTTTTATCAAATGTTTTAAATCAGAACCATTATCAACAAAATCTGCTGCCAACCAATCCAAGACTTCAGCATCCCAAGGTGTGTTATCCATTTCATCTAATGGCATAACAATTCCACGTCCCATTAATTTACTCCAAAATCTATTCGCCAAAGTACGGTATAGCCTACCATTTTCTCTTTGTACCATAACTTCAGACAATTTTAACAAACGGTCTTTTACAGTTTTACCTTCTACACTACCTAGTTCTGGATATAAAAAATTAGGTTTTGCCATTTTACCAATAGGTTTATCGCACCTGTTTAATTCTAAAATAGAATCTGAAAAAATAGTTGCAAAACCATAGGCTTGGTCTAAAGTAAGATTACTAATAAAGCTATTATGACAAGAAGCACATTTTACATTTACCCCCATTAAAGACTGTCCTATGTTTTGTGCGGCTTGCATTTCTTTTCTTTGACTTGCATTTACAACACCACGCCATTCTACACCTCTAATAAAACCTCCTGATCCTTTAACAGGGTTCACCAATTCTCTTACGATATCATCATAAGACTTATTACTTATTAACGATGCATAAAGCCAACTGGTAATTGGTCTTTTACCTCCAGCACTACTGTGATCGTTTCGTAATAAATCGTTCCAAAATGTAAGCCAGTGTTGTGTATAGTTTTTATTGTCATTTAATAATTTATCTATTAAAACTTCTCGTTTATTTTCGTTTTTATCATTAAGAAAAGTAGTAACCTCATCAATATTTGGCAATAAACCAATCACGTCCATATAAATACGTCTCACAAAAGTTCTATCGTCTATAACTTCTTGCCAATCTACATTGTTTTTAGTAAAATAAGCGTCAATTAATTTGTCAATAGGATGTTCTTCTTTAGTTACTGAAGGCAATTTTGGTGTTATTAAAGCTAAAGGAGCTTCTGGAAAGACCTTAACTGCTTGGTCTGACCAATGTGCGCCTTCT
>CAYPHE010000269.1:0-3672 GCA_964410075.1 uncultured Polaribacter sp. | reverse complement strand
ACACTGACACCTAGTTTGCAATGACAAACTCTATACTATATTATGAGAATTCTAATCGTTATTGTAAGAAGAATTATCTGTTTAAACGAATACTAAAATTTATTCAACTGTTCATGATATGATATTTAAAAATCTACATCATCTTCAATAACAATAGGTTTTATTTTTTTTTCTTCCCCTTCTTTAACTTCTTCCTCAAGTTCGTTTCCACAACTAATATTAATGGTTAAAATTTCTGGTTTTTCAAAGTCTTCGGTACTAATAGCAAGCGTTTTATCAGCATAACATTTTTTCATAAACAAAGCCCAAGAAGGTAAAGACATGGTTGCTCCTTGTCCTTTTGTAATGCCTGCAAAATGGGTAGACCTGTCTTCTCCACCAGTCCAAACCCCAGTGGCTAAATTGGGTACAATTCCCATAAACCAACCGTCTGATTGGTTTTGTGTAGTTCCTGTTTTTCCAGCAATAGCATTTTCAAACCCATAAGGAAAACCTGTAACTATTTCTGGAATAGAAGTCCATTTAGAACGTAATCTTGCTCCGGAACCCGATTGTGTTACACCTTGTAGTAAGTCTAAAATTACGTAAGCAGATTCTTCACTTAATACTTCTTTTGTAGTTGGTGTAAACTCGTCTAGAACTGTTCCGTTTTTATCTTCAATTCTAGTAATAATCATCGGGCTAACTCGTAAACCTTTATTTGCAAAGGTAGAATATGCACTTGTCATTTCTAGTAATGATAAATCTATTGTTCCTAGTGCTAATGAAGGGTATGGGTTTAATCTTGTTTCAATACCCGAAGATTTCGCCAAGTTTACTACATTTTGTGGACTTACTTTATCCATTAAATTTGCAGTAACTACATTTATTGAGCTTGCAAGTGCATCTTTTAAACTTAACATTCCTCCGTATTTTTCATTAGAATTTTTTGGAGTCCAATCTTCCATTAAACCATATTTTCCTTTAGGAATTGTGTAAGGAATATTTGGCAATTCATCACAAGGAGACATACGTAATTGGTTGATAGCAGTTGCATAAACAAAAGGCTTAAAGGTAGAGCCTACTTGCCTTGTTTGTTGGGCAACAGCATCGTATTGAAAAAATTTGTTATTTATACCTCCAACCCAAGCTTTTATGTGCCCAGATTGTGGTTCTATAGAAACCAATCCAGAACGTAAAAAATGCTTATAGTAAATAATAGAATCATTTGGAGACATTACAGTATCTATAGCTCCTTTCCAAGAAAATACTCGCATTGCTGTTTCAGTTTCAAAAACTTTATCTATATATTTTTTGTCTTTTCCAGCTTTTTTTAAACGCTTATATCTGTCTGAATTTTTTTTGGCCCGTTCTAATATTGTACGAATTTCTTCTCTTTCAATATCATAAAAAGGAGCAGTTTTGTTTCTACTTTGTTCTTTAAAGAAGAAGCTTTGTAAATTGCTCATATGCTCTTTAACAGCCTCTTCTGCATACTGCTGCATTCTAGAATCTATAGTTGTAAAAATTTTTAATCCGTCTCTATAAATATTGTAGTACTCACCATTTGGTTTTGGATGTTTTTTTACCCATTTACTTAGTTCTTTTTGTAAATGAGTTCTAAAATAAGTTGCTAGTCCAACGTTATGGCTTTCTGGAGTATAATTTATCTTTAAAGGTAATTTTTGTAAAGAATCTTTTTCTTGTTCAGTTAGTAAATTATTTTTAGCCATTTGAGCAAAAACTACATTTCTTCTTCGTAAAGATTTCTTTTTAGATATTTTTCTATTTGGATTGTATTGCCTTGGGTTTTTTAACATGGCTACAATAATTGCAGCTTCTTGTATGTCTAATTCTTTGGGTTCTTTATCAAAATAAATACGAGCAGCAGATCGAATACCTACAGCATTAAAAATAAAATCCTGTGTATTCAAATACATGGCAATTATTTCCTTTTTGGTGTATTGACGTTCTAGTTTTACGGCAACAATCCATTCTTTTATTTTTTGTAGTAAACGTTTTATTTTGTTGCTAGAACCGCCATTGTTAAATAAGTTTTTTGCCAATTGCTGCGTTATTGTACTAGCGCCGCCAGTTCCTGGTTTTAAAATGGCTCTTGCAGTTCCTTTAAAATCGATACCAGAATGCTCATAAAATCGTTCATCTTCGGTAGCTACCAGTGCGTTGATTAAATTTTCTGGTAATTCTTTGTAATTTATTGGAGTTCTATTTTCAGTAGCATATTTTCCAATAGTTTCGCCATCTATAGAAATAACTTCTGTAGCAATATTGGTTTGTGGATTTTCTAACTCTTCAAAGGTAGGCAAGTCTCCAAATCCTCCTACAGAGGCAATAAAAAACAATAGCAATATTGCTGAGAAACCACCTAAAATAATGCCCCAGAACCAGAGAATGTATTTTCTAAAACCTTTTTTCTTTTTTTCTTTTTCCATGTTAATAATTCTCAATACTTATACCCACATCTTGAATGCCTTTTATTGAAGAAATTGGGTTAACTTCTCCATTTTTGCGCATTGCTTGATAAATACCAAATGTATATTTTCCCAATTCAGGAAATACTTTTTGTTCTTTATAAAAAAGTTTATTTTCTTTTATTTCTGTAAAACCTTGTCCTAAAAACCTGCCAGTTGCATCTGCCATTTCGTACTGTAAAGTGTCTATAACTTCTTTTCCGTTTGGAAATTGAAGCGAAGTAATTACATACAAATTACTAAATTCATATTGGCTGTTATTTCTAATATGGATAAACATATTTTTTGGTGAAATCGTATCTTTTATTTCAAATTCAAACACTTTTTTTTCATTGGCTTTCCAAGCTGAATTTTCTAAAGGTTGATAGGCAGAAAATATGGTTTGATCTGAACAAGAAAAACATGCTAAAATTAACAGTCCTAAAAAAATAAAAACGCTATTTTTTTGAAGCATCATCATTTTTCTGTTGATTGTTATTTTTTCTGTTTCTGTTATTTCTTCTTCTTTGATTGCTATTTTTAGTTGCTTTAGGTTCTGTTTTATTTGGACTATTCTTTTGGTTGTTTTTTTGTTGTGTATTTTTATTAGTTTGCCTTTTAGGCCTATTTTGTTGTTTTTTAGGTTGATTTTTGGAAGGGGTTTTTCCTTCAACACCAACTTTTTGCTTGCGTTTGTTTCTGTTGTTTCTTCTTCGATTACTTTTCTTAGGAGCATCAAAACGGGTTAAGCTATCTTGCCCGACAGCATCTTCAAAATCTACTTTTTCTGGAACAACCACATCAGATTCATACTCTTCTAACGTAGCAGATTTTTCATTATTTTTATTTAAAGCAATTATTTCTAAAACCTGATCTAAAGTCAATCGAAACCATTTGAAACGCTCTTCCTTATAAGTGTACCAAAGATGTTCTTTAAAAATGTCCATCTTCACAAAAACCGCGTCACCTTTTTCGGTTTTTAAAACCACATCTTGTTTTGGAAAAGACTTTAAAGCATCTAAATAAGTGTCTAATTCAAAATTTAAACAACATTTTAGTTTACCGCATTGCCCAGCTAATTTTAATGGATTTAAAGACAATTGTTGGTAACGTGCAGCTGCTGTAGTAACTTTTCTAAAATCTGTTAACCATGTAGAACAGCACAATTCTCTTCCACAAGAACCAACTCCACCTAATCTTGCAGCTTCTTGTCTTGCACCCA
>CAYPHE010000268.1:0-3716 GCA_964410075.1 uncultured Polaribacter sp. | reverse complement strand
TACAATGAAGAGATAGATACTTATGAAGTTCATTTAAAAGAAGGAAAAAGTCAAGAAAAGAAATTTTCTAAGGTATTAGAAAACGAAGAAGGAAAACCTTTAAAATTAGATTTTGTAAATTACATTAATGTTAATGCTAAAAATTATGAAAGTGAATATACCTATGCATTTGTTAAAAAGCCTAAAATTATAATAGGAACTCCTGATGAAGATCTTTTTTAAACAAATTAACTTATTGATAATATATTGTTAAAAATATTTATTTTAAGCTACTTTTCATTATTAACTACTTGTAGCTCATGCGCTAAAAATAAAGAAGTTGTGTTGTTAAATACGACTTCTTTGTCTTTTGTTCAAAATAAGGAACAAGTTATTTCTTCAAAATTTAAAAAAGCTGAAAAGTTATTTGAACAAAAAGAATATACCTCATCATTACTTATTGTACTCGAAATTTTAAAATCTGAAAAGTCAATAAATATACAAGAGTTATATGAAGCAAATCTTCTTGCAGCAAAAATCTTTTATGCAACTTATGACAATATAAATGCTGTAAAATATTTTAAAAAAAGTATTTATTTATTTGAAGAAAATCTTATTTCTAAAAATGAATACTTAACAGAAAACTCTGTTTTAATTATTAGTAAAGAAAAACAACTAAATTACTTAAATAGTTTACTATTACTTGGTAATTCTTTTTTAAAAAGAAAAATTAGTTCATCTAATATAAAAGACCTAGATAGTGCAGTTTATTATTTCAAAAAGGTAGTTAGTTACAATACTAATATTAGCGAGCTAAAAAAAACAAAAGCAGTAGCTTACAGTAATATTTCAGGGATTTATATGCAAGATGGTTCATACGATAAAGCTGAAGAATATGTTCTAAAAGCAATTGAAATTCATAATAATTCAGATGATAAAATTAATGAAGCTGCAGCTTTTGGAAACCTTTCTAATATTTATCTAATGAGAGAGGAATACGATAAAGCTAAGGAGTTGTACATTAAAGCTTTAAAGATTATTAGTGATATTAAAACTGAAAAAGCTGCAAAAACAAGGAGGGATTTATATGAAAATCTAGCATGGAATTTGTATAATATGAAAGATTATAAAGCTTATGAATATCAAGAAAAAGCTTATATCATAAAAGACAGTTTACAGGATTTACAAGTAAGAACTCTTATTGCAGAAATAACCGAAAAACATAATTTTGATTTAAAAAGAGATCGAGTACTTCAAGAAGAAGAAAATAAGCGTTTAAAAGCACAACGTCCTTACTGGATAATTGGAGGTTTATTGATTGCTGTTATCTTTTTTACCTTATTATATCGTGTTAATTTACAATCTTTAAAACGTAAAAATTTAGAGTTAAAGTTTGAGAAATCGCAATTGGCGCAATCCCAACAGATAGATCGAATTCGTTCAGAATCTCAAACTAGAATCTTAAATGCTACTATAGATGGTAAAGAAACCGAACGTAAACAAATTGCAGAAACTTTGCACGATAGTGTAAGTGCATTATTGTCTTCAGCAAATTTACATTTACAAGCTACAAAAACCGCTTTTAACGGAAAAACACCCATAGAAATTGATAAAACGAGAGATATAATTACAGAAGCTTCTCATAAAATAAGAGATTTATCACATTCTTTAGTGTCATCAGTTTTACTAAAATTTGGGATAAAATTTGCGATAAAAGACATGGCAAAAAAATACTCTAATTCTCAAATAGAAATTACTACAGATATTGGTTTAGTAAGAAGGTACGAGCAAGATTTTGAAATAAAAGTGCACAATATTACACAAGAATTTTTAAATAATATTCTTAAACATAGTAAGGCAACAGAAGCTAAAATAGAATTAGAAGAAAAAGATAAAAAATTGTATTTAAAGGTTACCGATAATGGTAAGGGCTTCGATAAAACTAAAGCAATTAACAAAGATGGTTTAGGAATTAACCAAATTGAAGCCAGAATAATTGTAATGAAAGGTAAGTTTGTTATTGACTCAGAAATTGGAAAAGGAACTTCAATTTCGGTAGAAATTCCAGTAAAAGAAAAAGAAGTTATGCACCACGCTTAGCCAGTTCAATAACTTCTAAATTTTCTATAGCTCCATTAGTTAATTCAAAACGCAACATGGTTCTTATTTTATGAAAACCATGTTTACCACAAGCTCCAGGATTCAAGTGTAATAAATTTAGTTTTTTATCATATTGTACTTTTAAAATATGAGAGTGCCCACAAATAAACATTTTCGGAGGGTTTTTCTCTATTTCTTCTTTTACTCTTGGTTTGTATCGGTAAGGATATCCACCAATATGTGTCATCCAAACATCTACGTTTTCAATTGTAAATCGGTTATCTAAAGGAAATTCAGCGCGAATGGTTTTATCGTCAATATTACCATAAACGGCTCGTAAAGGCTTTATTTTTTTTATAGCATCTGTAGTTGCAATTGTGCCAATATCACCTGCATGCCAAACTTCATCAGCCAATTTTACATACTTTAAAATTTGGTCATCAATAAAACCGTGCGTATCTGATAATAATAAGATTTTCTTCACAATTCAAAAATAGCGATAACAGAATAAATTATGTAATTTTGAATGCAACTAAATTCAAATTTCTTGAGGTATTTTATAGAGTTTGCATATAATGGTAAAGCTTATTTTGGTTGGCAAATTCAACCAGATGTTATTTCTGTTCAAGAAAAACTAAATCATGCTGTAAGTACTATTTTTCAACAAAAAATAGAAGTGGTTGGTGCAGGAAGAACAGACACAGGGGTGCATGCATCTCAAATGTTTGCTCATTTTGATATTGATACCAAAATTGAAGGAGACATTGTTTATAAGCTCAATTCTATTTTGCCAAACGACATTACAGTGTATCAAGTTTTTTTGGTAGATGATGAAAAGCATGCTCGATTTGATGCATTGAGTAGAAGTTATGAGTATAGAATTTGGCTAGGTAGAAATCCTTTTTTATTGGATTTTTCTTGGCAAATTCATTCTCAAAAATTAGATGTTACATTAATGAATAAAGCTGCAAGTTTGTTGTTAAA
Organism: uncultured Polaribacter sp.; assembly: GCA_964410075.1. Lineage (GTDB taxonomy): Bacteria > Bacteroidota > Bacteroidia > Flavobacteriales > Flavobacteriaceae > Polaribacter. The sequence continues at coordinate 653 of CAYPHE010000268.1, read as the reverse complement.
CTATACCGATTTTCAGTCTTTTTCTAAAGTAAAAACAGATGTTTATACATTTAATTGTAATGTTACAGAAGCTATTTGGAAACAGTGCGATAATGAATTAACTTTTCATATTTCTGCAAATCGTTTTTTACGAAACATGGTAAGAGCTATTGTAGGTACTTTGGTTGATGTTGGTTTGGGTAAAATTACGGTAGAAGATTTTGAAGAAATTATAAAAAGTAAAAACAGGAGCAATGCAGGCTTATCTGTACCTGCAAAAGGATTATTTTTAACAAAAATAAAATATTAGATTTTGGCAAATAAAACAGGAAATGCATTTGATAGTCAAATTTTTTTGCGCCTTATGGGCTTTGCAAAACGGTATAAATTAAACTTTTTTATTGCCGCTGCATCAACTATTATTTTATCTGGCGTAGCCATAATTAACCCTATAATTTTAAAAGAAACAGTAGATAAATACATTACCGAAAAAGATACAGAAGGCTTAATTACCAACATATTAATTATGGTTGGTATTTTACTTTTAGAAGTTTTATTGCGTTTTAGCTTTATTTACTATGCAAACTGGGTAGGGCAACATATTATTAGAGATATTAGGGCTAAAATATTTAGACATATTTTACAGTTTAAAATGTCTTATTTTGATAAGAATT
>CAYPHE010000267.1:0-3722 GCA_964410075.1 uncultured Polaribacter sp. | reverse complement strand
AAATTATGAAATCAACAAATTCTGCGTATTTATTAAAATTAACTTTGGTAGCTACTTTAGGTGGTTTATTATTTGGTTACGATACTGGTGTAATTTCAGGAACCGTAGGTTCTTTAGAAGATTTTTTTGTTACTCCAAAAAACTTAACAGAAACTGCTGCAAGTGCTTTTAAAGGTTTTTTAGTTTCTAGTGCTTTAATTGGTTGTATTATTGGAGGTCTTTTTGGAGGAATAATCAGTAGAGCTTTAGGTCGTAAAAAAGGATTAATTTTAGCTGCAGTTTTATTTTTAATTTCTGCAATAGGCTCTGCAATTCCAGAATTTTTAATAACAGAAATAGGTTCTGGAGATCATACACTTTCTACAATTTTTATTGTATATAGAATTATTGGAGGTATTGGTGTTGGCTTAGCTTCAATGCTATCTCCATTATATATCGCAGAAATTGCACCTGCAGATTCTAGAGGAAAATTAGTTTCATTTAACCAATTGGCAATTGTTGGTGGTTTTATGGTAGTTTATTTTGTAAACTATTTTATTTCTAAAAGTGGTGGTTCAGACGAATGGCTAAATGCAATTGGTTGGAGATGGATGTTTGCATCTGAGGTGATTCCTGCTGGATTATTTTTAATTTTATTACTATTTGTACCAGATACTCCACGTTCTTTAGTATTAAGAGATAAAAAAGCAGAAGCTTTAGCGGTATTAATTAAAGTAAATGGTAAAGAAAGAGCTCATGAAATTCTAAATGAAATTGATGCTTCTTTAAATCAAAAAAATACCTCAAGCCATATTTTATCTTTTGGTTGGTTGGTATTATTAGTTGGAATTACTCTATCTGTTTTTCAACAATTCGTAGGAATAAATGTAGTATTATACTATGCTCCAGAAATTTTTAAATCCATTTCATCAGGAACTGATGGTGCTTTATTAATGACAATTATTGTAGGAGTAGTAAACTTCTTATTTACCATAATTGCTGTTAAAACGGTTGATAAATATGGTAGAAAACCATTAATGGTTATTGGTGCTATTGGTATGGCGGTGGCTATGTTTTCTTTAGGTTTTGTATTTTTTGCAGGAGCCTCAGGAATTGGTGCATTGTTATGTATGATGCTATATGTAGCAAGTTTTGCTATGAGTTGGGGACCTGTAACTTGGGTATTATTATCTGAAATTTTCCCAAATAAAATTAGAGGAAAGGCTTTAGCTGTAGCTGTAGCTGCACAATGGGTTTCTAATTATTTGGTTTCATTAACTTTTCCTATGATGAATGATAATACTTTTTTAACTGAACAATTCAACCATGGTTTTGCGTATTGGGTATACGGAGTTATGGGAGTTTTAGCTACTATATTTGTTTTAAAATTTGTTCCTGAAACTAAAGGAAAAACATTAGAAGAATTAGAAGAGGTTTGGAAATAATTATAACATACTTTATAAAAAAAGGAGATTGCTGAGTAAAGCAATCTCCTTTTTTTATCTATTTAAAATAGCAATTATTCCTTTTCATTTACCCTTTTTACGTAATCGGTAATAATTACAATTTGTGTTGGACCAACTTTTCCTTCTATATATTTAGCGTTTTCATGATCTAAAGAAATTCTTCTAACTGTGGTTCCTTGTTTGGCAATCATACTAGAACCTTTTACTTTTAAATCTTTAATTAAAACTACAGCATCGCCAGATTGTAAAACAACTCCATTTACATCTCTATGAATAATTTTTTCACTTTCCTCTAGATGATCTCCAGACTCTTTTGCAAAACGAAGCTCATCGTCATCTAAATACATCATATCCAATAAATCTTTAGGCCAACCTTCATTTTTTAAACGATGTAACATTCGCCATGCGATAATTTTTACTGGAGAAAATTCGCTCCACATACTATCGTTCAAACAACGCCAGTGGTTAGAGTTTACTTCTTCTGTATTTTCAATTTGAGCAATACAAGTTTTGCAGGCTAAAATAGAACCATCTAAACCACCTGTTGAAACAGGTTTTAGTTCATAAACTGATAAATTCTGTTCAGCGGAGCACAATTCGCATTTATGTTGACTTCTTAATTCTAATTCACTTTGTAAACTCATTGCTTTTATTTAGAAGGCCGAAAGTACTCTTTTCTTTTTATTAAAAATATATTTGTAATTTCTAATGCAAAAAAAATAGATACCTTTTGTAATGGGTAAAAAAATATTTCGTCTTAGTTTAAAAACAATTTAATCATGAAAAAAATACTAGTTCTATTACTTATAATAACTTTTCAATCTCAAGCTCAAACTGAAGTTTTTGATGCCTTATTAAGCAAACATGTTTCAGAAGATGGTTTTGTAGATTACCCAGCAATGAAAAATGATAAAGCAAAATTAGATAGTTATATCAACTATTTATCAGAAACAAAACCGCCAGCGTCTTGGTCTGATAATAAGAAAAAAGCTTTTTGGATTAATGCATATAATGCTTATACGCTAAAGTTAATTTTAGAAAACTATCCTTTAAAAAGTATTACTAAAATCAGTAAAAAAGGAAAGTCAGCTTGGAAGATTCCTTTTGCAGTTGTTGGTGGAGAAACCTATACGTTAGATCATATTGAAAATGCAATTCTTCGTGTAGAATATTTTGACCCAAGAATTCATGTTGGCGTAAACTGTGCATCTGGCTCTTGTCCTAAGTTAGCAAACTTTGCTTTTACAGAAGCTAATATTGATGCTAAATTGGAAAGCTTAATGAAATTCTTTATTAATGATACAACAAGAAATCAATTGTCTTTCAAAAAAGTACAAATTTCATCAATTTTTGATTGGTACAAACAAGATTTTACAAAAGAAGGAAGTGTAGTTGATTATATTAACAAATATGCTGAAACTCCTGTAAAACCAAATGCTAGAATAAGCTATTTAACTTACGATTGGAGTTTGAATGAAAAAAAATAATTATATTTCGTAATTATATATAAAAGTAAATTTAATTAGATGTCTAAACCTTATTATGACGCTTCCGATTTAAGAAAATTCGGTAAAATAACAGAATGGAGCGAAGAACTTGGAAACAAGTTCTTCGACTATTATGGGAAAGTTTTTGAAGAAGGAGCACTTTCTGCTCGCGAAAAAGCATTAATTGCATTGGCTGTTGCCCATACAGAACAATGCCCTTATTGCATAGATGCTTACACAAAAGATACACTTCAAAGAGGTATTACCAAAGAAGAAATGATGGAAGCAATTCATGTTGGGGCAGCTATAAAAAGTGGTGCTACTTTAGTTCATGGAGTTCAAATGATGAATAAGGTAAATAAATTAGAAATGTAAAATTAATTACGAATTACGAATTGATAATTTTTCAATTCGTAATTTTTAATTTTCAATTCGTAATTGAATGAAGAAATCACTAAAAGCAAGAAATAACGATATTGCAAATACTTCTCGTCAAATGGAAATTCTGTCTAGTGGAATTTTTGCAGATGGAGAATTACCAACTTTTGCAGCAAAAATTAAAGAGACCGATCAGTTTCCTTTACGTCCCAAAAAATTAGAGATTTTACAAATCAATTTAGGTTACATGTGTAATCAGGTTTGTGAACATTGTCATGTAGATGCTGGTCCAGATAGAAAAGAAATCATGACGATTGAAACCATGCAACAGTGCTTGGAAGTCATTAAAAAAACAGAAGCACATACTTTAGACTTAACTGGAGGTGCTCCAGAAATGAACCCTGATTTTAGA
>CAYPHE010000266.1:0-3724 GCA_964410075.1 uncultured Polaribacter sp. | reverse complement strand
GTCATACAGAGTTTAAAAAAGAATATCTAACAACGGAAAATTTATTCGGATTTTCCTTAGGAATAACGGCTTCGTAATTTGGATATTTTCCATCAATTAAACGACAAACCAATACTACGTTATCAAATGTAAATTTTGCATTGGCATCATTATACTCAATAGTAACATCGCTTTCAGAACCACCTAAAATTCCTTTTAACAAGTTTAAAGGTTTTTTTGGCATAATAAACTCTGCAGTTTGATCTGCGGTAACATCTGTTCTAGAATATTTTACCAATTTATGAGCATCTTTATCTAAAAATGTTATACTTTGTGTACTAAACTGAAAGAAAACACCACTCATTACTGGACGTAAATCGTCGTTACCCGCAGCAAAAATTGTTTTTGCAATAGCAGTTCCTAAAATATGTGCTGGCACAATTGTTTTACTAGGAGATGGCAACGTAACCGCTTTTGGAAATTCATCACCACTAAAAAATGCCATATCGTATTTACCTTGATCGGAGCTAATTTCTATAGTGTTTTCACCTTCTGTTTTAAACGTTAAAGGCTGATCAGGAAACGTTTTTAAAGTATCTAACAACAAACGTGCATTTACTGCAATAGAATCGCTACTATCACTTTCTACTTCAACAACAGCACTCATAGTAGTTTCTAAATCAGATGCTGAAACTTTTAATTGGTTTTCAGAAAGTTCAAATAAAAAATTATCTAAAATGGGTAATGTATTGTTGCTATTAATTACGCCACCTAAAACCTGAAGTTGTTTTAGTAATTGCGAACTCGATACAATAAATTTCATGAATTTTATTTTCAATATTATTCTTACAAATATATTCTAAATATATCTTTTTTTAAGAATTAATTTATTAACAGAAAAGGGTTTTTGTTGATAATGTTCTAAAACGTTATAATTATGTTAACGGATTTTTCGTGCAACTATAAAAAAGTACTTTTGTTTCTTAAGATTAGAATTCAATCTATGAGAAAAAAGATACTATTAGTAGCATTGTTATGCAGTTTTTTAAATAACGGTTTTGCACAAAATCCTAAAATTCAATCTTCTAACGAAATCTTTGAGCAAATTCAAAAACTCAATTTTCTAGGAACTGCTTTGTATGTTGCAGCGCATCCAGATGATGAAAATACACGATTGATCTCGTATTTGTCTAACCATAAAAAAGCAAAAACCATTTATTTGTCTTTAACCAGAGGAGATGGAGGACAAAATTTAATTGGTTCGGAAATTAGAGAATTGTTAGGTGTTATAAGAACCCAAGAATTATTAGCAGCCAGAAATGTAGATGGAGGAGAGCAAAGATTTACCAGAGCTAACGATTTTGGTTATTCTAAAAATCCTGATGAAACCTTACAAATTTGGGATAAAGAAAAGGTATTGGCAGATGTAGTTTGGGCTATAAGAACGGTAAAGCCAGATGTAATCATCAATCGTTTTGATCATAGAACTCCTGGTACAACTCACGGCCACCATACTTCTTCAGCCATGTTAAGTGTTGCAGCTTTCGATTTGGCGGCTAAAGATTCTGTGTTTTCCAGTCAACTAGAACATACCAGTACTTGGCAACCAAAACGTTTGTTTTTTAATACTTCTTGGTGGTTTTACGGAACTAGAGAAAAATATAAAATGGCAACCGAAGACAACCCTAATTTTATTTCTTTTGATATCGGAACGTATTATCCACTTAAAGGGGTGTCTAATAACGAAATGGCTTCAACGGCAAGTAGTCAGCATTTAAGTCAAGGTTTTGGTAGATTAAATACAAGAGGTAGTCAATTAGAATATTTAGAATTTTTAAAAGGAATGCCAATGCAAGATTCTACTGCTACAGAAATCAATACCGATTTATTTTCGGGAATAGACACTTCTTGGAATCGTGTTGAGGGCGGAAGCAGTATTGGAAATATTTTAAATAAAATAGAAGAAAACTTTAATTTTAAAAATCCATCGGAACATTTACCAAAACTAATCTTAGCCTATCAATTGATTAAAGACTTAGAAGACGAGCATTGGAAAACTATAAAAATCAAACAAATAGAAACCATTATTATGGCTTGTGCAGGTTTGTATATAGAAGCAAATGCAAACAGTTATTCTGCAAATCCAAATAGTACAATTGATGTAAACATAGAGTTGTTAAATAGAAGCAATACAAATATAGAACTAACTTCTATTAAAAGTAAAACAGATGATAAGGTAATCTTTAAAGGAGTAACTTTAGAAAACAACAAGAAGCTTACTTTTAAAGAAAAAATATCTTTACAAAATCAAGAATATTCTACACCATATTGGTTAAAAGACAATTGGAGTATTGGAATGTACACTGTAGAAAACCAACAATTAATTGGGCAACCTACTACACCAAAAACTACCCAAATCGATTTTAATTTTGTAATTAATTTTACGCCAATTACCATTACCAAAACAATTATTAGAAAGTATGCAGAACGAGATAAAGGTGAAATTTATGAACCTTTTGAAGTGTTGCCAAAAGCAACAGCAAGTATTACAAACAAAGTCATTATTTTTCCAGATTCAATAGCTAAAAAGGTAACAGTTGCGGTAAAAGCTGGAGAAAATTACATAAATGGAAAAGTAAGATTAAATGTTCCAGAAAATTGGCAAGTACAACCATTAGAAAGAAATTTTGATATTTCTTTTAAAGGCGACGTGCAAAATGTTTCGTTTACAATTTTTCCTCCTAAAGAAGAAACAGAAGGCACTATTCAGCCAGAAGTTATTATTAAGGGGAAATCTTACTCACAAGAGTTGGTAGAAATCAATTATAACCACATTCCTAAACAGGCAGTTTTACTAAAATCTGAAGCAAAAGTTGTGCGTACAGATATTAAAAAAGCAGGCAAAACTATTGGTTATATAAAAGGTGCAGGAGATTCTGTTGCAGAAAATTTACAACAAATTGGTTACGAAGTTTCTTACATTAATGTAGACGAAATTAATGCAGAAAATTTAGCAAAATACGATGCAATTGTAACCGGAGTTAGAGCCTATAACGTAGTTAAAGAGTTGCAATACAAGCAGCAGTTTTTATTAGAATATGTAAATAACGGAGGCAATTTAATTGTACAATACAATACCAGTAGAAACGTAAATATTGCTCCTCCATACCCTATAAAATTATCTAGAGATAGAGTTACAGACGAAAATGCAGAAGTAATTATTATAGACGAAAACCAAGAACTTTTAAATTTTCCGAATAAGATTACAGAAAAAGATTTCGAGGGTTGGGTGCAAGAACGTGGTTTGTATTTTCCAAAAATTTGGGATGAAAATTACACGGTACTATTTTCTATGAATGATAAGGGAGAACTTCCTAAAATGGGAAGTTTGCTAGTGGCAAAATACGGAAAAGGAAATTACATTTATACGGGTTTAAGCTTTTTTAGAGAGCTTCCAGCAGGTGTTTCAGGAGCTTACAAGCTATTTGCAAACATGTTGTCTGTTGGTAAAAAGGAGTAAAGTTTTTATATCTTGAATTTATATTAAGATTTTTTAGAGCTATTTCCCGCTTTTCGTTGCAATCTTTTTTAGCTGTTATTCCTGCTAAGGCAGTAATCTCATCAAAAAAAGGATTTCCACTGCAATCGGGGCTAGAATTATTTAGTAAATAATAGCAAAAAGAGAATTTTAGAATAGTTAATTATCATTAGTAAATTCGATGTAATTAAAAGTGAGATTTCTCCT
>CAYPHE010000265.1:0-3741 GCA_964410075.1 uncultured Polaribacter sp. | reverse complement strand
TATCCTAAAGATGAAAAAGCAGGAGGAACTTGGATTGGGCATAGTACTAAAAAAAGAGTGGTTTGTTTATTAAACGGTGGATTTGAAAAGCATACCAGAAAACAAACATATAGAATGAGTAGGGGAGTTATTGTAAAGAAATTACTTTCCGTAGAAGATGCATTAGCATTTATTAGTCAGTTTAATTTTAACGAAATAGAACCTTTTACTTTAATTTTAGTTTCTTGGGAAAAGAAATTGAAAGCTTATGAACTGGTATGGGATGGAGCTGAGAAACATTTTAAAGAATTAGGGAACTCTCCAGAAATTTGGTCTTCATCAACCTTATATAATAAAGATCAAAAGGATTTACGCCAAATGTGGTTTGCAGACTGGTTAAAGAACACTGAAAAATACAATGAAAACAACATTAGAAAGTTTCATTTGAATGATAATATAGGGGAACCTGAATTTTCAATAAAAATGAAAAGAGATAGCGTAGAAACTGTTAGCGTAACTTCTATTACGAAAGAAGGAGAAAAGTTGAAAATGAATTATGAGCCAGTGAATTAATTAATCTGCGTTTTATTTTAAAGCTATTATTTGTAGTTTGTTGTAAATTTTATTGTTTAAAACGAATGTAATTTCAATTGAAATGGAGAAATCTTATCGAAATAGAAAATTTTTTAACTGAATTGTATTTCGTTTGAAGTCGTATTACTTAGTAAAGAGCGAAAGAAATTAATAAAATTGCTACAGAAGCAATAGATCCTAGTATAATAAAAGACATATTTACCAAACAATACTTTGCTAAAGTTTTAAAAAAGCCCTGATTGTAGAATTTTTGCATTGCCATAAACAGGTATAATAAAAATAGCACAATAAAAATCCATTGTACCTCTGTGCCAAAAATGCTTAATAAAAAATATAAGCTAAATAATAAAAAGAAAACAGTTTGTGTATGAAATACAAATATCAAATGGTCTACATACATAAATTTTCTTCTTATATAAAAAAGCTTTAAACATAAAGTAAACAAAGGTAAAAATACAAAGAGACCAATAGAGCCATAAGAGAGTAATTGGTTGAAATATTGAGATCTTGAATTTTCATTTTCAAAAACTTCATGAATGTTCTTTGCTTTGGTGTATAAGAAACGGTTTGTGAAATTTTTAGGATAGTTTAATGAGTCTAACGCGTTATCAACAGATGTTTTTGGATTATTTTTTCCAAAATTCATAAATTTTTCGAACTTAGAATCTTTGTCTATACCAAATTTTATAGTGTTATTTCCTAATGCGTCTATTTCGGTTATATCTTCTTTCTCTTTTTCAATGTCTTCTAATATTTTATCTTTTGTTTTCTGTGGAATGGCAATAGGAAATTGATCAAGCTTTCTTTCTACTATTTTTTTTATAGAGTCTTTTTTGTTTGCATTTAAAGAATCTTTATTGGTAAAAACATTGTTGTTTTCAATCTTTTCTATAGCTACAGTTTTAGAAAGTTCTATGTATTTCTGTTTGGTTTTGTAAATTCCAATAATTAAAAAGAATAAAATAGAAGCTGTTAGGTAAAATCGAAACGGATTCGAATAACGTTGTCTTTTTCCTTCAATATAATTTTTAGAAACCAAACCAGGTCTGGTTAAGAGAGGTATTATTGTTCTCCAGAATTTTGCATCAAAATTAAAAAGCCCGTTAAATATTTCGTAAATAAAATTTTTAAAAGTAATACGATCACCTTTGTTTGCTTGTCCGCATTCTGGACAAAAATTTTCATTTCCACGAAAAGGAAACCCGCAATTTAAACAAGTAAGGTTTTTGGGTAATGAAAGGTTGTTTTTTTTACGAAGTTTTAGTTTGATAACGTTTTGGTTGTTAGTTGAAAGGTGGGTATAATAACTTTAAATTGTTGAAAGGTTTCTGTGTTAATCATTGTGTAAAAACCACTCATAGCACCTATAGATGAAGATAAATAACATCCTGAGCTATAGTTGTATGTGTCGTTGGGTTGTAGAACTGGTGTTTGACCAACTACACCTTCGCCACTTACAATTTCTGTTTGGTTTAAAGAGTCGTAAATCGTCCAAAATCGGTCGGTCAATTTTACGGTTTCAGAAGATTTGTTTTCTATTGTAACAAAATAAGCAAATACATAATACAACCTATTGTTTCTATAGCTTGTTCCATTATACTTGGTTTTTACAGAAATTTTTATGCCTTGTGTAATTTGCTCTACCATGTTCAAGTAAATCTAGAGTAAATTTTTCTTTTAAACAAGTTAAAATTTACAGTATTTTTCGATTCAAATAATAAAAGTAAAGATTATTTTTTCGGGTTTATTTTAAGTAGAAAAGAGGTGTTACCTATCTAAATTAAAAGAGGTGGCTCCAACACCAATAACACTATCATAAAAACCTTCAATTGGTCTGTAGTATACAATTACATTGTATTCGTTTTCAGTTTCAAAAAAAGAACCTCTAATTAATCTTGTATTTACATTATTCTGTTTATCAATTCCTACAAAAGTATAGTTATAAAAACCTTGTTTTAATAATACACTCCCTTCATAAGTTTTTTGAGATTCATTATAATATAGTTTCGTGGCATCTTCAATCTTAAAATCATTAAAGGCACCATAAACATGAATAGATTCATTTACAAAAGGGTAGTCTACTTCTAGTGAAAAATGCATCATTGCATAGTCTGCTTCTGTGTTAGCGTTATTAGCTTCAATAGTTCTAATAACAAATTGTCCATTAATATCTGGGTTGTATGTATAATTTAAGTTTTCTTCATATTTGTATGGATATAAGTAATGATGGAAGACCTCTTTTCTTTCTACTTTAAATACATTTAAGCTGTTGTTTCTTACAATTTTTGTGTCGAAGTTTAAATATTCGTTATTTCCCCAGAAATTAGTTTTGTTGGTGTAGGTGTATTTTAATTGGTTTTGCTGAAAAAATGTAGGTTGTAAATTTGTGATAGTTGTATGCCAGTTATTGTTTTTAATCAAAACAACTTTTATTTCTTGTTGTGGGTTGTTAATAGTTATGTTTGGGTGATTTATAGAAAACTCAATAGTTTGTTGTGTGTTAACTGTTTTTGTATTTCTGCTTCTTATTGCAGAAACGCCAACTATAGCATTGTTTTCGTAATAAACAAAACGTCTTGTAAAAACAGTTTCATCATCATCATCTAAAATAGAAAGCAAGTAATTTCCACTTTTGGTAACTGTGGTGTTTGTGTTTGGTATTTGTAGTTGGTAATGCGTGTAACTTTGTAATGTGTTGAAAGAATTGGTAATATCAGTTAAATAATTTTGATCAAAACCGTCAATATATTGGCTGGTTAATAAACGGCTTGGTTTCCAGTCGTGAGTCATGTGTTGAATTTTATATTGATAGTCTTTACTATCAGCTTCCAAATCATCAAAAGACAATTGTAAAGGAGTGCCTAAAGGAACAATTACAGAGAAGTTGTTTTCTTGAAAGGATCTAAGCTGAATAGACTTAATTTCTTGCGAAATCATTGTAAATGAAATCAATAAGACACTAACAAACCAAAAGAATTTATTCATAAAAAAAGAAATTTCGTTTCAAATGTAATCAAAATTTGAGCCAAAAATAAAAACGAACGAATCTTGATTTTATTTTATTTAGAATTAGTATAAATAAATGTTTTAACGAATATATAGGATACTTTATGTTAAAAAAGAAGGGTAAAATAATTATTTTTGCGAGGATTTTTTTAGATAACTAAT
>CAYPHE010000264.1:0-3765 GCA_964410075.1 uncultured Polaribacter sp. | reverse complement strand
GCTAATAAGAATAAGGCAACTTTTGCCTCGGCACCAATTGGAAACAAGAAAATTAATGGAATTCCTACAAATAGTAGTACAATTTCTAAAACTAATAAAGCCTTATGCTTCATGTTCTTCAACATCTTTTCTTAAATCTAAATTTCGTAATGTTGGGTTTACAATTCCTGTGGTTACAACAGTAATTAAGGTCATTGTTCCTCCAAAAACTACCGCAGTTACAGTTCCCATTAATTTTGCAGTTAAACCACTTTCAAAAGCTCCAAGTTCGTTAGAGGAACCTACAAATATTGAGTTTACAGAAGCTACTCTACCTCTCATATCATCTGGAGTTTTAAGTTGTAAAATGGTTTGTCTAATAACCATAGAAACACCATCTGTAACACCACTAAAAAATAACGCTAATAAAGAAATCCAAAAAATTTGAGATAATCCAAAAACAATAATACACAGACCAAAACCAAAAATAGCAAACAGTAACTTTTTACCTGCATTTTTACTTATTGGTAAATACGCCGTGGTTAACATAGTTAAAAATGCTCCAATTGCGGGAGCTGCTCTTAAAGCACCAAAGCCTTCGGAACCAACTTGCAAAATATCTTGAGCAAATACTGGCAATAAGGCAATTGCTCCACCAAATAAAACCGAAATCATATCTAAGGTTAGTGCTCCTAAAATTGCTTTAGAATTGTATACAAATGAAATTCCTTCTTTTAAACTTTTAAAAACAGGTTCGCCAATTTTTTTATTTAAAATAGGTTTCTTTTTAATGAATAAAATGATAATAAATGATAGAATTACCAAACCAAAAACAATACATAAAGATGTATTTACCCCAAACCAAGAAATAGAAAATCCTGCAAAAGCAGGCCCTAAAACACTAGCCATTTGCCAGGTTGAACTGCTCCAAGTTGCTGCATTTGGGTATAGTTTTTTAGGAACAATTAAAGCTATTAAAGAGAATATGGTAGGGCCGAAAAAAGAGCGTAAAATTCCTCCAAAAAATACAAGCCCGTAAATACAATAAAGGATGGTTTTTTGTTCTATATTTTCTGTAAAAGAAGTATTTGTTAGAAAAAAAAGCCCAAAACTAATTAAAGAAAACAGTGCTGTTATAATGGCAAAAAGGTTTCGTTTTTCTTTTTGATCTACAATATGACCAGCAAATAAAGCCATAGACACTGCAGGAATTACTTCCATTAACCCTATTATTCCTAAAGAAAATGGGTCTTTGGTAATACTATACACTTGCCACTCTACAATAACAAATTGCATTGTCCAACCAAAAACTAAAAAGAAACGTACCAATAAAAAAATATTGAATTCTTTTATTCTTAGAGAAGCATAAGGGTCTTTTTTCTGCATAAATTTTAAGAATTTACTTCTTTTTACGTCAACTTCATATCCATTAAAATGGCAAAAGTTTGGTTAATGTCTTCTTCTTTAACCACAATTGTCATTTCGTTGGTTGTAGAAATTACTTCTTGTAATGGAATATCTGCCCAAGCCAATTGTTTTAAAATAAAATAATAAATACCAGATTGTTCTTGATTGTTTTTAGGCAATTTTATTGTAATAGAAGCTAAATCTAAAACACTAGACAATAACATTTCTTTCTCAAAAATTTCTTTTACAGATTGCTCTAAGTTTTTACTTGTTACAATATTTGTTTCGAAAATTCCTTGAGAAACCGTTAAAAAATAATCTGCACTTTCTGATGATTTTGTTAACATTCGAGCAATTTCTTTCAATAAAGAAGGGGTGTTTTTAAAAGTAAAATCACACAAATCTGAACGTACAATAACATCACCAAGATCTAACGCTAATTTTTTAATATTTTTACGAATACGTAATTCGCTAGCCGGAGACAATCGGTTAATTGCCATCATTACAGCACCAACTTTTACTTCTTTTTTTAGTTTAGAAGAAACCTCTGGTAAAATGATTCTTGCCAAAGAAGAAACATTTATTAATTTTTCGTTTAAAGCTTCTTCTATAAAAGGAGTTTTTCTAATAGTACTTTCAACAACTTCTTGTATTGTTTTCATGTTGATTGTTTAATAATAAATAATTTTGTGTAAAATTAAACAATTAATCTAACTTAGAAGTCAATTTTTTAAATTCTTTTTTAGTGTTCTTGTTGTTATACAGCACATTATATACTGCATCTATAATTGGTGTTCTTGCTCCGTTTTCTAAATTGATTTTATAAGCACTCTTTACAGCATAATATCCTTCTGCAATCATACTCATTTCCATTTGAGCAGATTTTACAGTATAGCCTTTACCAATCATATTGCCAAACATTCTATTTCTACTAAATGTAGAATACCCTGTTACTAGTAAATCTCCTAAATAAGCAGAATTATTAATGTTGCGTTTCATTTTATGTACCTTTTTAATGTAACGTTTCATTTCTCGGATTGCATTACTCATTAACACCGATTGAAAATTGTCTCCATAACCCAATCCATGGGCAATTCCTGCAGCAATAGCATAAATATTTTTTAACATGGCAGCATATTCTGTTCCAATAATATCGTCTGAAACTTTGGTTTTTATGTACCAACTTTCTAATGAAGATGCTAAAAATTTGGCTTTATCTTCATCTTGACAAGCTATTGTTAAGTAAGATAATCTTTCCATAGCAACCTCTTCTGCATGACAAGGGCCTGTAATTACCCCAATATTTTCAAACGGAATATTATGAATATCATGAAAATGTTCTCCTACAATTAAACCCGTTTCTGGAACTATTCCTTTAATAGCAGAAAAAACAATTTTATTTTCTAGAGAAACTTCTAACTTTTTTAATTCTTTGGTTAAAAAAGCAGATGGAATTGCAAATATTAAAACATCATAATTTTTTACAGTATTATTAATGTCTGTAGACAGGTCTAAACTATTAATATTAAATTCTACAGATTGAATGTAATTTGGGTTATGAAAGTTCTCTTTTATATGAGCAACCGCAGTTTCATTTCTCATATACCAACCCACAATAGCTTTGTTTTCTGTTAACATTTTTACTATTGCTGTAGCCCAACTTCCACCACCAAGAACCGCTATTTTTAAATCTTTATACATAAAATCATTTCATTTATAATTCAAAAGTAAGAAAACGAATTGTTTCTAATTTTGCTTTGACGAATTATTATATTTGTGAAAAAAGATATTTTAATGAAAGTTCAAATAATTAACAAATCCAAACATGCTACTCCAAACTATGAAACAGAAGGAGCAGCAGGAATGGATTTACATGCTAATATTAATGAAGCTATTACTTTAAAACCTTTAGAAAGAACTATTGTAAAAACAGGTTTATTTATTGCATTACCTGTTGGCTTTGAAGCACAAGTTCGTCCAAGAAGTGGTTTGGCTGCTAAAAAAGGAATAACCGTTTTAAACGCTCCTGGAACTGTAGATGCTGATTATCGTGGAGAAATTGGTGTTATTTTAGTAAATCTTTCAAACGAAGATTTTACTGTAAACGATGGTGAAAGAATTGCACAATTGGTAATTGCAAAACACGAGCGTGTTTCATGGGAAGAAGTTACTGTTTTAAATGAAACTGAACGTGGTTCTGGTGGTTTTGGTAGTACAGGAGTCTAATTAATTTTATATATTTAACGAGTAATAGATGTACTTCATCGAAAAAATAATTTTGAGTATTAATTAAAATTAAATAAAATGATATTAGGAGTTTCAGATTGGTTAAGTCCAAAATTAAATGTAGAAGCAAAAATTATTAGAATTGCTTTTGTA
>CAYPHE010000263.1:0-3771 GCA_964410075.1 uncultured Polaribacter sp. | reverse complement strand
CTAAATCACTTGATGGAGAAGCCCAACCCCAACCACGGTCTCCACGGCTTCCGTTTGTAATTGCAAATTGACCTCCAACACCATTGAAATTTTGATCATTAATGTATTGAATTTCAAAAATAGTTTCTACACCATTCAAATTACCAACCCTATAAATATCAGCAAAATCTGCTTCTAAACTATACTCTCCAGAATCCATAACGGTTTTTGCCATATTTTGAGCTTCTGACCATTTTTCTTCAAACAAATACACTTTTGCTAATAAAGATTGTGCAGCTCCTTTTGTAGCCCTTCCAGACTCAGAAGACTCTTGTTGACTTCTTAAAGGTAAATCTGCAATTGCCTCTGTTAAATCTTTTTCAACAAAAGCATAAACCTCCGCTACAGTTGCTCTCTCTTTGTCGTTAATTGTTGGCTCTAAGATTTCGCTATAAGAACTTACTATAGGAACACCTCCAAAATTTCTAAGTAAATCAAAATAGAAAAATGCTCTTAAAAATTTTGCTTCAGCTAATAATTGTGCTTTTTTTACTTCATCAAATTCTATATTTGGAACTCTATCTAAAACAATATTAGCTCTAGTAATACCTATGTAATGATTTTCCCAAAATAAATTAAAATAAGTAGACCCAGGGAACACATTGTACTGTGCTATACCTGTAATATCTGGTCTTGGCTGCCTTGTATTTCCTGCCCAGTTATCATCAGACGCCATTTCGTTAATTTGACGTTGAAAATTTACTTGATTCCAATTTGTCCCATTAACAAGTTGGTAAACACCATTAACAAATGATGTTGAACTCTCTTCAGTTGAGAAAAAGTCATCTAACTGTTGTTGCCCTTGCAAAGGCTGATCTAATGCCTCGTCAATATCACAACTTGCAATAAAAAAAACTGTACAAAGCGTGAAAAATAAAATAAGTTTTTTCATAATTCTATAGTGTTAAATTTAATCCTAATAAAAATGTTTTTGCTACTGGGTTACTTGCAGTATCTACTCCGTAACCATTAATAACACCTCCGCTAGCTACCTCAGGATCAAAGCCTGAATAATTTGTAAGAGTTAGCAAGTTCTGTCCTGCTATATATAAACGGCAGTTTTTTATGTTTTTAAGCTTAACGTTATAGCCCAGCTGAATGTTACGCAATCTCAAATAAGATCCATCTTCAATAAATAAATCTGATGGATTACGGTAATTACCGTTTAAATCAAGCTCTGATAATCTTGGAAATTTTGCCCCTGTATTTTCAGGAGTCCAAACTAAATCCTCTAGACCTGCCTCAGTATTTAATCCTTGATTTCCAGAAGTTATATATTCTGTGTTAATATTAAAAACATCATTACCAACAGTTGCATACCATTGCATAGTAAGATCAAAGTTTTTGTACTCCATATTGATGTTTAACCCTCCATAAAAATCTGGAAATGGATTACCTATTGTTGTCAAATCATCATCATTCAACAATCCATCTCCATTTTGATCTACAAATCGTAAATCTCCTGGCTGAGCATTAGGTTGAATAAGTGTTCCATCCTCTGAACTATGCGCATTCAATTCTGTTTGGTTTTGAAATATGCCAGAAGTTTGATATCCTTGAAATAAACCTACAGTTTCATCTAACTCGGTAATTTTAATAAATCGATTTCCTAAACGTGGTCTTCTTTGTCCTAAAATAACTTCATTACCAGGAGCTAATGCAATTGCACTACTTTCATTAGTTGAAATCGTTAGATTAAGTCCCAGAGTAAAATCATCCCAACTATCATTATAACCCAAAGTAAAATCGAAACCTTTAGATTGGAAACTTCCTACATTTTGAAAAATTGTACCAGGTACACCAGTAAAATTTGGTGGCTCTACAGGAAATAATAAATCTTCTGACGTTTTTTCATAATACTCTGCTTCAAAAGTAAATTTATTATCGAACAAACCTAAAAGTACTCCAAAATTGGTATCTCTTACTGTTTCCCATCTTACATCAAGATTTCCAAATTGAGCTAGGGTATTTGCAACAACACGGTCTCCTCCAAATACAAAATTACCAGAACCTATTCTAAAAAATTGAGCTGTTGCAGGAATATTTTGATTACCAACTTCTCCCGTAGATAGTTTTACTCTTAGATTATTAATAATCTCGCTATTAAAAAACTTTTCTGAATCTACATCCCATGCTAAAGAAGCTGCTGTAAAAACTGCTGTTCTTCCATCTTCAGGAAATACAGATGATTGATCTGACCTTATAGACGCATTTAAAGTATATCTATTATCATAGCTGTAAATTGCTCTAAAAATTCCTGAAAAAATATTTTCTGTAAATTTATTTCCAAAAGCTCTAATCGTTTCACCTTCAGCTGCGTTTAATTGTCTTAAATTCTCATTGGTATTACTAGGAATACCATCTCTAAACCCCTGTAAGCTATCTCCATTTTCTGAATCAAACAAAACACCAGCCGTTAAGTTCACATAATGTTTATCATTAAAAGTCTTATCAAAAGTTAATGTATTGTTTAAAACGTAGTCAAAACTATTATTAACTGTTTTTGTTATATTATTAATCTCTAACTGACGATTAGGTCCAATAAAATACTCTGGATTAAATGTTTGACCTGTAAATCTTGAAATATTAAAACCAAATTGAGAACTAAACGTTAAACTTGGTGTTATTTTGTAATTTAATTGAGTGTTTGAAAAGAAAGCAAAAAAATCATTTTCATTAAATTGCCTTGCTAATTGAGCGACTGGATTAGGTACTAAATTTTGTGATAATCCGAAAATACTAAACTCATTTCTCCCTTCACGTTCACTCTGAGGAATAAATACAGGAGTTAAAGGATCTATTCTTAGTGAATTAAATAATAAATTTGGTGTATTCTCCCATCTTTCAATTCTTGGACTAATATCTTGCTTAATAGAAACTTTTTCCGAAATTTTAAAATCTATGTTAAATCTACCTGTTATTCTCTGATAAAACCCTTTTGAATAGTTTGCCTGTTGATCAAAAACACCTAAACTACCAGAATATTTAATATTTTCGTTACCTCCAGACAATCTTAAGTTTGCATTTAAAATTGGTGCAAAATTTTGCACAACTTCATCCCACCAATCTGTACCTTCTCCTGGAAAATCTTCTGGATTATATAATGGCACATTACCATCATTTACTCTTCTTGCATTTTGTATTCTAATATATTCTTGCGCGTCTGCACTCTGAATTTGCTCCCAAAACTGTCCTCCGTAATTTATATCTAAACTTATATTTGTTTTACCAGATTTACCTCTTTTTGTTGTAATAATTACCACACCGTTAGAAGCCCTAGATCCATAAATAGCTGATGCAGCAGCGTCTTTTAAGATTTGAAAATTTTCAATATCCTGTGCATTTACAGAATTTAAAGAAGTTCCTTGTGGTTGTAAAATCCCATCAATTACAATAAGAGGAGCCGTACCATTAGGCGTAACCACACCTCTAATCACAATTCTTGGAGATGCTCCAGGAGAACCTCCACTTGACAAAACTTGAACTCCTGCAGCTTTTCCTTGCAAAGCCTCTGCAGGATTACTTGCTACTTGTTTTGCAATTTCTTCTCCTTTTACACTTACAAAAGAAGTTGCAATTTTATCTCTTTTAACAGAACCATAACCAATTACAACTACTTCTTCTAATTGTGTATTATCTGTAGCCATAGTTACTGACAATTCTGTTTGACCCTCAGCATTAATTTCCTGTGTCTTAAAACCTAAATAGCTAAAAACCAAAATAGCTTTATCA
>CAYPHE010000262.1:0-3804 GCA_964410075.1 uncultured Polaribacter sp. | reverse complement strand
GAAGCAAAGTCTTTAATTTTAGGTTTAAATGAAATCTACAAAAAAACAAAAGATAAAAACTTAATGGATATCATGAAGCGTTTAACTGCCATAAAACAGCGAATAGAAAAGCGTTTAAAAGGTAAACCATTAACTGCAGCATAATTGTTTTTATTTTTCTTGACTTTCTAACTATTATGGTTATATTCGACGCTTGTAATATTACCAAAAATACATAATGAATTTAACAGAAAGAGCCGTTGAATTTGAAACTAGAAAGTTTTCCTTTAAAACTACTAGCGATAGAATTTTGGCATCAAGAGAAGTAAAAGCGCTTATTTTAGAATTAAACGAAGTTTATAAACAAACAAAAGATCCAGAATTAATGGATCTTATGAAGCGCTTAACTGTTGTAAAACAAAGAATAGAAAAGCGCTTGAAAGGAAGACCTTAAAGCAAATATGAAAAATGTAATAATTATTGGAGGTAGTAGAGGTATTGGAAAAGCTATCATCAATAGTTTAGTTGAAACTTGTACTATAACTAATATTAGTAGAACAGCACCTTCACTATCTCACAATAATTTAACCCACATTTCATCAGATATTCTTTCTGATGAATTACCAGAAATAGAAGCTGTAGATGCACTTATTTATTGTCCTGGTAGTATCAATCTAAAACCAATTGCAAGACTAAAATTAGACGATTTTAGAAATGATTTCGAAATTAATGTAATTGGAGCAGTAAAAGCCATTCAACATTATTTACCAAAATTAAAAGAAGGAACAAATCCTTCTGTTGTTCTGTTTAGCACAGTAGCCGTAAAATTAGGAATGCCTTTTCATGCTAGTGTTGCAGCAGCAAAAGCAGGAGTAGAGGGTTTGGCAAAATCTTTAGGAGCAGAATTAGCTCCAACAATTCGCGTAAATGCAATTGCGCCAACCGTAACCGATACAGATCTGGCTTCTAAATTATTAAGAAATGACAGAATGATAGAAAACATCAAAGAACGTCATCCGCTTAAAAAATATTTAGAACCAACCGAAGTTGCAGACATGGCTACTTTTTTAATTTCTGACAAAGCAAAATCAATTTCTGGGCAAATTTTTGAATTAGATTGTGGTATTGTAAGTTTTAAAATTTAAAACTTATGAAAAACCTTTACGAAATAAAAATAAACAGTTTACAAGGAAAACCTATTCAACTAAAAGACTACGCAAATAAATACATCTTATTTGTAAATGTAGCTTCTAAATGTGGTTTTACACCCCAGTACGAAGATTTAGAAAAATTAGGTAAGCAGTATAAAGAACAACTGCAAATAATTGGAGTTCCTTGCAATCAATTTGGAAAACAAGAACCTGGCTCTTCAGAAGAAATTGCTACTTTTTGTGAAGCAAATTATGGAGTATCTTTTTTAATTACTGAAAAAGTAGATGTTAAAGGAACAAACCAACATCCTTTATACAATTGGTTAACTTCTAGAGAGTTTAATAATAAAAAGAGCTCTACTGTTCGTTGGAATTTTCAAAAATACTTGGTTAGTCCAGAAGGAAAATTAATCGATTTTTACTTTTCAATTACTAATCCGTTGAGTAGTAAAATCACAAAATACATTAAGTAATGTTCGGACTATTCAAAAAGAAAACAGAAGAAGAAAAACTGCAAGAAAAATATAAAAAGTTAATGGAAGAAGCTTTTAAACTACAAACTGTTAACAGAAGCGATAGTGACCAAAAGTATTTAGAAGCAGACAATGTTTTAAAACAAATAGAAGCATTAAAAAAATAGCTGTATGAAACAGTTAATTTATACAATACTCTTTTTTATTATCAATTCTGGTGGTCTAGCAATTGGTAATTTATTAATGAATAATGGTCCACAAAGTAATTGGTACAGTCAGTTAGAAAAAGCTCCTTGGACACCACCTGGTATTGTCTTTGGAATTGCGTGGACACTTATTATGATTTGTTTTTCTATTTATTTAGGAAAATTATTTACAGCTAAAGTAACTAAAGAAAAAGTCATTGTCTTTTCAATTCAATTTTTATTAAACGTAAGTTGGAATTACATTTTCTTTAATCAGCACCTAACCTTTTTAGGGCTAATTTGTATTGCGTTGCTAACAGCTTTAATTTTTATGTATTTTTTTATGTTTAGTAACAATGTAAAAAATTACAAATATTTATTGCTTCCGTATATGATTTGGCTATGCATAGCTACTTCTTTAAACCTATATATTGTAGTTTACAATTCATAAAAATATGTACAAACTTCATACAAAACAAAAAGTTCCTATTTCTTTACAAGAAGCTTGGGATTTTTTAAAAAGTCCTAAAAATCTAGAAAAGATGACACCTGCATCAATGGGTTTTAAAATAATTGATGGTGCAGATAAACCTACTTATGCTGGGCAGTTAATTAGTTATGAAGTTACTCCTTTGTTGGGTATTAAAACCAAATGGGTTTCTAAAATTACTCAAGTAGAATATTTAAATTACTTTACAGATGAGCAATTATATGGGCCTTATGCTTTATGGCATCACACACATTTTATTAAAGAAATTGAAGGAGGAGTAGAAATGGAAGATTTAATTTATTATAAAGTTCCATTAGGTTTTTTAGGGAGATTGGTACATCCTATTTTGGTAAAACCACAATTGGATAAAATTTTTGAATTTAGACGTCAAAAATTAATAGAACTTTTTGGAGAATTTAAATAGCTATGAGTAATAAAGTAAACATTTTTTGGTTTCGTAGAGACTTGCGTTTAGACGATAATATTGGCTTTTTAGCTGCGCTGAAAAGTAAAAATCCAGTTTTACCTATTTTTATTTTTGATAAAGAAATTTTAGATAAACTTCCTAAAGAAGATGCTAGAGTTACGTTTATTTATGATACACTACAAAATATGCGTAACCAATTACAGGACAATAACGGAAGTAGTATTGCCATGTATTATGGAAAACCAGAGGTTGTTTTTTCTAAATTGATTGAAGATTTTACTATCGAAAAAGTATTTGCCAATCATGACTACGAACCTTATGCAAAAGAACGAGATGAAGCTATATCAAATTTATTAGAAAAGAATAACATCAATTTTAAAACTTTTAAAGATCAAGTAATTTTTGAAAAAGATGAGGTGGTAAAAAAGGATGGAAATCCTTATGTAGTTTATACTCCATATATGAAAATGTGGAAGCAGAACTTTGATGAGCGTAAGCTTAAAATTCATTATAGCAATGATTATTTATCAAATTTGTATCAAAATTCATTGCTTCCTAATTTAAGTTTATCAGATATTGGTTTTAAGAAATCCAAACAAGAAGTAGAGAGTTATGATGTAACCCCAACTTTAATTTCAAATTACGAAGAGACTCGAAATTTTCCAGCAAAAAAAGGAACCTCAAAATTAGGAACTCATTTACGTTTTGGAACTGTAAGTGTAAGAAAAATGGTAAAAAAAGCCATTGCAGAAAAAAATGAAATTTTTTGGAATGAATTGATCTGGCGTGAATTTTTTATGCAAATTCTTTGGCATTTCCCTCACACGGCAAAAGATAGTTTTAAATCGAAGTACGATAAAATTGAGTGGAGAAATAACGAAAAAGAATTTAAGGCATGGTGCGAAGGAAAAACAGGATATCCTCTAGTAGATGCGGGAATGAGAGAGCTAAATGAAACTGGTTTTATGCATAATCGAGTTCGAATGCTTGTGGGTAGTTTTTTATGCAAACATTTATTAATTGATTGGAGATGGGGAGAAACCTATTTTGCAGAAAAATTACATGATTACGAAATGTCTAGCAATATTGGTAACTGGCA
>CAYPHE010000261.1:1530-3814 GCA_964410075.1 uncultured Polaribacter sp. | reverse complement strand
TTGAATAAATGAGCACAATACGAATTACTAAAAAGTTTAATTTTGAAACAGGTCACGCATTATATGGTTATGATGGTAAGTGCAAAAATGTACACGGTCATTCCTATAAATTAGAAGTAACCGTTTCTGGAAAACCTATTACAGATGCTTCTAATGTAAAGTTTGGAATGGTAATCGATTTTGGTGATCTAAAAAAAATTGTAAAAGAAGAAATAGTTGATTTATTTGACCACGCCACAGTTTTTAATAAAAATACACCTCATGTAGAGTTAGCTAAAGAATTGATAGATAGAGGGCATCATGTTTTATTAGTAGATTACCAGCCTACTAGCGAAATGATGGTAATTGATTTTGCTAAAAAAATTAAAGAAAGGCTTCCAGAAAATATCAAATTACATTCTATGAAGTTACAGGAAACAGATAGCTCTTTTGCAGAATGGTATGCTAGTGAAAATTAAAAAGTAAACGTACTTATTTTTTCAAAATTTTCAATATTAGCTATATTTAGCAAATACTGATCTATACTTTCATCTGAAATTATAAAAGCATGATTGTTTCTTATAATAATATCTAAAGCTCCTCTAGTAGGTATTTCTTTTATAAATTTTGATTCTTCTGGATTAGAAACGTCAAATATTTTTACAGTATCATCACAAACCAATAAGTAATTACTACCAAAAGTACTTAACCCTTTAGGTTCTGTTAGTTCTCTAATATTTAATAGTTTAGGATTTTCAATATCACTAATATCATAAGTCTGCAATTCGTTTAAAGTACCAAAACATGTTGAGTTTGTGTGTAAAGTAACGTAGGCGTAACGTTCGTTTGCTACTACAGGATCACAAGATCTAAAATGCGAAGAACGAGACAGTTCTTTAGGAAATTCAGGATTAGAAAGGTCATAAATATACATAGCGTCTTGAGAACCAATAAATAAATAATCTTTAAAAGGAAAAAGCGTTTCTATTTGAAAACCAATATAAACCGAGTTTACTTTAACAGGGTTTGTGCTTTCAGAAACATTAAAAACAGATAAGTTTTCTGAGTCAACTACATACAAGTAATTTCCTTTTAATGTAAATGTTGCTAATGAGCCTCCTTGCCCATCAACCGAAACATCATTGTTTACAGAATTATCAGATTCGCATGCAGATAGTAGACAAAGAGTTACAACAACTAAAAATAAGTACTTTTTCATGGCTATTTTTCTTTAAAATTAACAATTACTTCTCCTTCTTCAGGTCTAAAAAGAAGTCCATCTGGGCTTAGAAATACAGGAAAAACTTCTTCTATTCTTTTATTTTCTATTACAGAAAAATTATTAAAGTCCATTGTTAAAACCACTAAATCTGTAGCTTGATTTAAGAATAAAACATTGTTTCTAATAGAAATATCTGTAGCTCCTGGAGCATTTAAAAACTTTTTCTTTACAGGGTTTTCTGGGTTGGTATTGTCAAAAATATGAAAGCCTTTTCTTTTATCATTTATAAAAATATAATCTCCAATAATATATATTTTAGAAGATTCTGTCATAGGTTGATTGTCTAGAATTTTAGTAGCGTTTTTTAATTCTTCTCTAGACATTGTTATGGCTTCGTAGCTAGAATCATAATAAACAAAATCATTTTCTCTATCCCAACCATACCAACAACTACTCAATAAAAAAATACAACTAATTATAAGGAAAATCTTTTTCATAACAACTTATTTAGATTAATTTAAAATTAGTAATTAGAGGAATATATAATGTTTAGTAAAGGTTAATAAATCTTTAAGAAATTATTTACTTTAAATATAACAGTGCTTAATTTTTGTACAAATAAATTTCAAAAAACAGTTTTTATAGTATATTTGGCTTAAAATAGTACTATGAAGCTAACTAAATCTTTAATTGTAATCTGTTTATTTGTTTCTTTTTTAGCTTGTTCTGAAAAAGACGATATACCAACAATTCGTTTTTCTAAAGAAATTGTTTTAGGATCGTTTAATATTAGAAGTATTAACGAAGAAATTGAAGCAACTGTAATTACTTCTGATGTTGAGGTAGGAGTTTCTAAAACAAAAAATAGAGCAGATACTTTTGAAGTTGACTTTTCTTTAAATAATGACAATACGTATACAGTTTCTGGTAAATACCGAAAAATAAGTACAGTTACACCAACAGGAAAATCTTCTGAAATCATTGCAACAATTGTAGTTTTTAACGATTCTGGAACGTTTTCTGTAAACGAAAATACAGTTACATTTTCGGCTACTACTGACGAGTTTTTAAATGGAACCTATT
>CAYPHE010000261.1:0-1430 GCA_964410075.1 uncultured Polaribacter sp. | reverse complement strand
GACGAGTTTTTAAATGGAACCTATTTGGTTGTAGATTTTGATGAAGATGCTTTTACGCTTCAAAAAGAAACTGTTACTATAGATAATCAGATTACGTTAACTTCTGATTTAGAAATTACTTTTGTAAGTAACTAAATTCTGTTATTTTCCATTAAAAGTATTCATAGTATTTGCCAAACCTGCTGTACCAAAAGAAAGAATGGCTTTGGCTGATTTGGGCAAACGTTCTATTAGTTGACTTTCTTCTTCTTTAGTCCATTCTCCTAAAACGTAATCGACTTGTCTTCCTTTTGCATAATCTGAACCAACTCCAAATCTAAAACGAGCGTATTTTTGAGTATTTAACTTAGCTTCTGTATCTTTTAATCCGTTATGCCCTCCTGCAGAACCTTTTGCTTTTATACGAATGCTCCCAAAATCGATATTAATATCATCGGTAACAACTAAAATATTTTCTAGAGGAATTTTTTCTTTATCCATCCAATATTTTATCGCCTTTCCACTTAAGTTCATAAAAGTATTAGGTTTTAGTAAGAAGAACGTTCTTCCTTTATATCTAAAAGAGGTTAAATTGCCTAATTTTTCTGTTTCAAAATTAACATTTTGATCGTCTGCAAGTTCGTCTAATATTTTAAAACCAATATTATGGCGTGTGTTTTCATATTTATCGCCAACATTTCCTAAGCCAACAATTAAAAATTTTTTCATAAGCTCTTTTTGCGTTTCTTGGTTATTTTTAAGTTTAAAAAGCCATTTTAAAATCATTATTCAAAAGTACAAAATAAAAAAAGCGCTACTTTATAAGTAACGCTTTTGTAATTATTTTTAGAATAATTTTTATTCTGCTGCATCTTCTTCTGTAGCTTCAGCTTTAGAAGCGTTACGAGACATTCTTACTTGTGCAACTACTGTATTGTCTGGGTGTAAAACTGTGTATTTGTCGTTCTTTAACGCAGTAATATACAATTTGTTACCAATTTCTAATTCTGTAATATCAGCTTCAATAAAATCTGGTAAGTTAGCAGGTAAAGCTTTTATTTTTGCTTTACGTACATTATGACGCAATGCACCACCAACAGCAACACCTTTAGATTTTCCTGTTAAACGAACAGGAATGTTCATGGTAACTTCTTTATCATCAAATAACTGGTAAAAATCTACGTGTAAGATTTTATCAGATACTGGGTGAAATTGAATGTCTTGCAAAATTGCAGATATTTTTTGTCCATCAACGTCAATTGTTGCAGTATATACGTTTGGAGTATATACCAAGTTTTTAAACGCTTTTTCTTCTGCTGAAAAGTGTATTGGCTGTTCTCCTCCGTAAATAACGCAAGGAACCATTCCAGCATTACGTAAGGCTTTAGTAGCTACTTTGCCCACGCTTTCTCTTTTTGATCCTTTAATTGTAATTGATTTCATTACTTTTT
>CAYPHE010000260.1:0-3817 GCA_964410075.1 uncultured Polaribacter sp. | reverse complement strand
ACAATACTAAAGTAATGCCTCCAGAATATGCTCATGCACTACCTCAAGAAAGCACTACTATAGCAGAAGCTTTAAAGCAAAATGGATATAAAACTTTTTTTGCAGGAAAATGGCATATAGGAGACGAACCTTACTCACCTGAAAATAACGGATTTGATATCAATATTGGTGGTTGGGAAGTTGGAGGTCCTAAAGGTGGATATTATGCACCTTGGAGAAATCCTAAGTTAGATTATAAATACGAAGGTGAAAATCTAACCAAGCGTTTGGCTTTAGAAACGGCAGATTTTATAGCTAAGAATAAAGAAGAACCATTTTTTGCATTCTTATCATTTTATGCGGTACATGGCCCTATAGAAACTACTAAAGAAAAATGGAATAAGTACAGAGCTAAGGCAGAAGCACAAGGTATTCCTGAATCTGGTTTTGATATGGAAGCAAGATTACCGATAAGAAATGTGCAAGACAATCCTATTTATGCAGGTTTAGTAGAGTCTATGGACGACGCTGTTGGTGTTGTTTTAAATAGATTGAAAGAACTTGGATTAGACGATAATACCATAATTGTATTTACATCAGATAATGGAGGTGTGGCAAGTGGAGATGCTTTTTCTACAACAAATTTTCCATTAAGAGGAGGTAAAGGTTATCAATGGGAAGGTGGTATAAGAGAGCCTTATCTTATAAAAGCACCAATGTTAAAAAACACACCTAAATCTGTTGATTATCCAGTTTCTGGAATCGATTTTTATCCAACACTTTTAGATTTAGTTGGTGCAGAAAAAGATCCGAATCAAGTAATTGACGGTGTAAGTTTAGTTCCGCTTTTAAAAGGAAAGCCTTTAGATACTAGGCCTTTGTTTTGGCATTATCCTCATTACGGAAACCAGGGAGGAGATCCTGTAAGTATCATTCGAAAAGAAGCTTACAAATTAATCCATTATTGGGAAGATGGTCACGATGAATTGTACAATTTATCAAATGATCCTGGTGAGAAAAATGATATTTCAAAAGATAACGAAGAAGTTGCTAAAAGTTTAAGAACAGAATTAGACACTTACTTAGAAAGCATGAATGCTAAAGTTCCTGAAGTATACACAGATTACGATGCCACTAAAGCAGCTAAAAAACAAAAAGAAAGAAAAACGAACTTATTAAAGCGTCTTGAAAAGCAACGTAGAGATTTCTTAGATAAAGATTTTAACCCTAATAACAACTGGTACGACAGTAGTTTAAATACAAAAGACTAAGCATTTAACTAAAAGACAAAAACAATTAACCAACCAAACCAAAATTATGTCTAATACTAAATTTAATTTTACTTACCTTCTTTTTTTAGCACTTGTATCTGCTATGGGTGGTTTTCTCTTTGGCTACGATTGGGTAGTTATAGGAGGAGCAAAACCATTTTATGAACTCTTTTTTGATATTAGTTCAAATCCTACATTACAAGGGTGGGCTATGAGTAGTGCATTAATTGGCTGTATTTTCGGAGCAGTAATTTCTGGAGTTGTAGCAGATAAATTTGGTAGAAAGTTACCTTTAATTTTGGCAGCAGCTTTATTTACAATTTCTGCTTTTGGTACTGGATATGTTAATGAATTTACACCCTTTATAATTTATCGTTTAATAGGTGGTTTAGGTATTGGTTTGGCATCTACTTTGTCTCCAATGTATATTGCTGAAATAGCACCTGCAAAATACAGGGGTCAATTTGTAGCTATTAATCAACTAACACTTGTAATAGGGATTTTAGCAGCTCAAATTGCTAACTTTTTTATTGCTGAAGCTATTCCAGAAAGTTTTTCACCAGAAATGATTTTAGGTTCTTGGAACGGTCAAACGGGATGGCGTTGGATGTTTTGGGCAGAATTAATTCCTGCGATTTTATTTTTTGGATTAATGTTTATTGTCCCTAAAAGTCCAAGATTTTTAGTGAAAATAAATAATAATGTTGCTGCGAAAATTGTTTTAGCAAAAATAGGAGGAGATGTCTACGCAGAAGAAGAATTAAGTAGCATTAAACAAACTCTTCAAGAAGGAGATACTTCAAAAATTAAATTTTCCGATTTTAAAAGTCCTAAGGTTAAGCCTATTTTAATTATAGGAATTGTATTGGCAATATTTCAGCAGTGGTGTGGTATTAATATCATATTTAATTATGCTGAAGAAATTTTTACGGCAGCGGGTTATAGTGTAGGAGACATGTTATTTAACATTGTAATTACAGGAAGTGTAAATTTAATTTTTACACTAGTAGCAATGCGAACTGTAGATAGTTGGGGGCGTAGAAAACTAATGTTATTGGGCTCTATTGGTTTAGGTGTTGTGTACATTATTTTAGGAGGTGCTTATTATATGGAATTTACAGGATTACCTGTATTACTTTTAGTAATTACCGCTATTGCTATTTATTCGATGTCTTTAGCACCAATAACTTGGGTGGTTTTATCAGAAATTTTTCCTAATAAAATAAGAGGAGTAGCCATGTCAATTGCAACTTTTTCTCTTTGGATAGCCTCTTTTATCTTAACGTTTACTTTTCCAATTTTAAATGATGCTTTAGGGGCTTCAGGAACGTTTTGGGTATATGGGTTTATCTGTATTGCAGGATTTTTATTCATAAAAAATAAGTTGCCAGAAACAAAAGGAAAAAGTTTAGAGGAAATAGAATTAGAACTAACTAAGGAAAAATAATAAGAATTAGATGGTGGCGAAATTCTATACATATATTTTTCTAAATCTTGTTTTTTTGATGAGTTTAAATCTTGCTTGTGCTCAAGAAAAGGTTATTTCTCAAAAAGAAATTATAGGTACTTACTTAGATTCACTTAAAAGTGAATTGAAAGTAAAATGGCCAAAAAACAGAACAATAAATTTAGTTTTTCATGGGCACTCTGTTCCAACAGGATACACCACTAGAGGTGTGTTAGACCGCTCTAATGCTTACCCTTATAGAACCTTAAAAAAGGTAAACGATTTTTATCCGTATTCTGTGGTAAATACTATTACTACCTCAATTGGAGGAGAACAAGCAGAACAAGGTGCAAAACGTTTTAAAGAAGAGGTGTTAAATCATAAGCCAGATGTGCTTTTTATAGATTATGGTTTAAACGATAGAGGTATTGGTTTAGAAAGAGCAAAAATAGCTTGGGAGTTAATGATTGAACAAGCGCTAGCTTACGGTACAAAAGTGATTCTATTAACACCTACACCAGATCTAAAAGAAGATATTTTTTCTAACGAAACGCCGTTGGCAAAACATAGTAAGCAAATTAGAGCATTAGCAAAAAAATACAACGTTGGTTTGGTAGATAGTTATGCTTTATTCAAAAGTTTGGCTAAAATTCAGCCACTTAAAGGTTACATGTCTCAAAATAATCATATCAACCAAAAAGGACATCAGTTTGTTGCTGATGCCATCTTCGAATATTTTAAAATACAATAGTAAACAAAAGAATATTAACGAAATGAAGTTTTTACAAACCATAAAAATTATAACTATTTGCTTGTTTTTACTAGCGATAAATGCTTGTACAGATAATGTAAAAAAGCAAATAGATTTATCTGGGGAGTGGAACTTTAAGATTGATTCTTTAGATGTTGGCGAAACTGAAAATTGGTTTGCAGATGATTTTAATGAAGTGGTAAGTCTACCTGGTTCAATGGCAGAAAATGATAAGGGAAATGATATTACTGTTCGTACGAATTGGACAGGGAATATGTGGAATGATAGCCTGTGGTATACAGATCCTAAAATGGCAAAATACCGAAAAGAAGGTAATGTGAAAATTCCTTTTTGGTTACAACCTGTAAA
>CAYPHE010000259.1:0-3822 GCA_964410075.1 uncultured Polaribacter sp. | reverse complement strand
GAAATCCAGATAAAGATTATGTTATTAATCCAGAGGCAAATTTAAAGTTGATAAAAGGTTCTTATTTAATCGTTTTAGGAAGGCCAGAACAAATTATGAAGTTAAGAGAGTTATTCTAAGATTTAAAAAAAATCTAAAACTTGCCAAGCCAAATAATTTTATAAAATTTAAAACAATTAAAGAATAAATGATAAAAGTTATCATCACAGGAAGTAATGGTTTATTGGGGCAATCTCTGTTAAGCTTATTACTAAAAGAAAAAGAAATATATGAAGTTTACGGTTTTTCTAGAGGGAAAAACAGAAGCGGTAGAGACGACTTTAATTATACTCCTATCGATTTAACCGAAGAAAAAATTTTAAAAACTGCTATAGAAAAAATCAATCCTGATTTTATTATCAACACAGCTGCAATGACCCAGGTTGATGATTGTGAAGAAAGCAAAGAAGCCTGCGATACATTAAATATAGATGTTGTAAAATATTTAGTAGAAGTTTCAAAAAAGTTACATACTCATGTAATTCATTTATCTACAGATTTTATTTTCGATGGTACTAAAGGAAACTACAAAGAAACCGATCAACCAAATCCAATAAGTTATTATGGCTTCTCAAAATTAAAAGCAGAAGAGGTCTTATTAAATTCTACAATAGATTTTACCATCTTAAGAACCATTTTAGTTTTTGGTAAAGTTTACGATATGAGTAGAAGTAATATTGTACTTTGGGTAAAAAGTATGTTAGAGCAAGGCAAAGAAATTACCATTGTTGACGATCAGTTTAGAATGCCAACTTATGTAAATGATTTGGCAATGGCTTGTAAAATAGCAATAGATAAAAAAGCAAAAGGAATATTTCATATATCTTCAAAAGAATTGTTAAGTGTTTTTCAAATAGCGCAACAAATTGCAGAGGTTTTTAATTTAGATCAAAATTTAATTAAGCCAATATCTTCAACAACACTAAATCAGACAGCAAAAAGACCTCCTAAAACAGGTTTCGATCTTTCTAAAACAAACACAGAATTAGAGTTTTATCCAAAAACCTTTAAAGAAGATTTACAACGTTTTAAGGAAAACAGTTTTTAAAATTTACTTTTAACGTACAAAAGTTGTCAAAAGTTCAATTTTTTAAGATATTGCAGATTACTAATTAAAATTAATTCAAATTTATTATGAAAAAACGACTACTGTCGTTGTTATTATTAGCAACACCAATATTTGCTTTTGCTCAAGAAAAAGGCTTAGATCAAAAAATAGATGAAGCCTTTCAACCAGTTGCAGATTTCTTCGAAGCAGTTATTTTCTTCCCTATATATAAAGGAGAAGAATATACAATACCTTTTGTATTATTACTATTGGTGGGTAGTGCGCTTTTTTTTACTATTTATTTTAAATTCCCAAATTTTATTTACTTAAAAACAGCTGTAAATGTTGTAAGAGGAAAGTATGATGAAGTTGATAATCATTCATTAGGAGATGAAAAAGCAGGTGTAGATGGAGATATTCCAGACACTATAAGAGATGAGAGTAAAGATGGGGAAGTGTCTCACTTTCAGGCCTTGGCAACTGCAGTTTCTGGAACAGTAGGAAATGGAAATATTGCAGGTGTTGCATTGGCAATTGCACTTGGTGGGCCTGGGGCAACTTTTTGGATGATCGTTTGTGGTTTGTTAGGTATGTCTACAAAATTCGTAGAATGTACTTTAGGGGTACAATATAGAGACGTTGGTGAAGATGGAACAGTGTATGGCGGACCAATGTATTACATAAAGAAAGGATTAAATGCAAAAGGATTTAAAACACTTGGTAAAATTGCGGCCGCTCTTTTTGCTGTTTTTTGTATTGGAGGTTCTTTTGGTGGAGGAAATGCAGCACAATCTAACCAAGCTACTATTGTTTTAAAAGAATTATTTGAGTTAGAAAGTGCAGGTGCTGGTTTTTGGATAGGCGTTGTGCTTGCAATTTTAGTAGGTATTATAATTATTGGAGG
Organism: uncultured Polaribacter sp.; assembly: GCA_964410075.1. Lineage (GTDB taxonomy): Bacteria > Bacteroidota > Bacteroidia > Flavobacteriales > Flavobacteriaceae > Polaribacter. Next base: position 1,831 of record CAYPHE010000259.1, on the reverse strand, counting down.
AATCAAAAGAATAGCTCAAGTTACCGAAAAAGTAGTGCCATTTATGGCAGCAATGTACGTAGCTGCCTGTTTGTATATTATCTTTAGTAATTTTAGTTTACTAGACGATGCTTTTGGTTTAATTATCAAAGAAGCATTTAATCCTACAGCATTTGGAGTAGGAAGTGTAATTGGTGTGTTGCTGGTTGGATTTAAAAGAGCTGCTTTTTCAAACGAAGCAGGTGCAGGTTCTGCATCTATTGCACATTCTGCAGTAAAAACAAAATATTCAGCATCAGAAGGTTTGGTAGCATTGTTAGAGCCTTTTATAGATACAGTACTAATATGTACAATGACAGCATTGGTTATTATCATATTTAACTTTGGTGGATTTTTTGAATATGGAGGAGATGGTTCTGGTTCTGTATTAATTAACGGAGAGTCGTTTGAAGGAGCGGGAATTACATCTAAAGCATTTGCGCAATACATTCCGTATTCTAATGTGTTCTTAACAATAGCAGTGGTTCTTTTTGCAGTCTCTACAATGATTTCTTGGTCTTACTATGGTTTACAAGCTTGGAAATTTTTATTCGGTAGAGGTAAAGCAGCTGATTTAACGTATAAAATTCTGTTTTTAACTTTTGTAATTATAGGTGCTGCGGCTAGTATGAATTCTATTTGGAAATTTTCTGACGCAATGATTTTTGCAATGATTTTTCCAAACATGATTGGTTTGTATTTCTTATTTCCTGTTGTTAAAAAGCAATTAAAACGTTATCTTGATGCCATAAAAAGCTGAAAAAGATAACATGAAAATATTCAAATCCCATTTCTGGTATACCAAAAACCAACGAAATGGGATTTTTCTTTTATTGGTTATTGTTGCAGTTCTTCAAGCAGTAATTTTCTTTGTAGATTTTTCGAGTAAAGAGCTTGTAGGTTATAATGTAGAAGAAGTGGAAAATCTTCAAAAAAAGATAGATAGTTTAAAGTTTGTAAAAATTTCAGAACAAAATAAAGTCTATCCTTTTAACCCAAATTACATTTCAGATTTTAAAGGAGAACAACTAGGAATGTCTTTACAAGAAATAGATCGATTGATAACTTTTAGAAAAACAGGAAAATTTATCAATTCTAAAGAAGAGTTTCAAAAAGTTACCAAAGTTTCAGATGCATTGTTAAATAGAATTTCACCGAATTTTAAATTTCCAGATTGGGTAGTTGATCAGAATCAGCAAAAAAGGGTTTCAAAAAGTAATGCAAAACGATTACAAAGTAGTTTTAATAAAAAATTAACAACTACAGATATTAACAAAGCAACACAAGAAGATTTTAAAACAATTTACGGAATTGGAGATAAAATATCAGAAAGAATAATTAAGTATCGTTCTAAATTACAAGGTTTTTCATATCAAGATCAACTCTATGAAGTGTGGGGCTTAGAAAAAGAAATTGCAGATAAAGTATTGAAAATGTTTAAGATTATTGAGAAACCGTTAATCAAAAAAATAAATGTAAACACAGCGTCTTTTAAAGAAGTTTTAAAAAATCCATATATAGATTATAAATTGTGTAAAAAGATTTTTGATTATCGAGATGAAGTAGCAGAGCTTCAAAATATTAACGAATTAAAGAATATCAAAGATTTTCCAATAAAGAAGTACCATAGAATAGTCTTATATTTGTATGCCGAATAATTAAGAAAATTACTATAGTAAATGAGCAGTATGTATTTTACTGAAGAGCACGAATTTTTTCGTACGAGTTTCAAAGAATTTCTTCAAAAAGAAGTAGTACCACATATCGAAAAATGGGAGAAAGAAGGAACTATTGAACGTTTCATCTGGAAGAA
>CAYPHE010000258.1:2631-3825 GCA_964410075.1 uncultured Polaribacter sp. | reverse complement strand
TATAATATCCTTTCTAAAATCAATTTTAAGCAATCACTTTCTCAAAAGCCAAACGTTTTGCACCGTAACTGGTATAGATAATTCCTCGGTAGTCATAACCCATTTTTTTAATCAACGATTGCATTCCTAGGTTGTCTTCGTGGGTATCTATTTTTAAACTTTTAATGTTTTGACGTTCTAGTTTTTGGTGAACTTCAGTAAAAATGTATTTGGCCAAACCTAAACCCCTGTATTCTTTTCCCACGGCTAATCTGTGTATCACTCCGTAAGGTATAGCTTCGTCAATCAACCATTTTCCATCAATAACTTTTTTATAAGTTGGTTCTGGTCTAGTGGTAAACATTGTGGTTGCTACAATTGTATTTTTATCATTTACAATAACATAGCTTTCTCCGTTATTAATATCGTTTTCAATTTGTTCAGCATTCGGATAGCCGTTTTGCCATTGATCAATATGTAAGGAAGCCAATAGACTTTTGGCGTCGTCTATAATTTCAATAATTCTAGGAATGTCTGCTAAAGTTGATTGTATAATGGTCAAAATTAAATCATTTTAAAGTCTAAAATCACTTCATTTTCAATAGCACATTCCAAACGATCTCCTTTAAAAATCTCACCTTTTCCAAGTGCAGGAGTTCCTGTAAAAATTAAATCACCAGATTGTAACGTCATGTATGTAGAAATGTACGAAATAATATCTGCGAAGTTATTAATCATAAAACCAGTATTACTTGCCTGTTTTTGTTCTCCGTTTATTTTTAAATCGAAATTTATGTTGGTTAAATCCGAAAAATTAGAAATGGGTTGAAAATTAGAAATAGGCGCAGCACCATCAAAACCTTTGGCAAATTCCCAAGGATGTTTTCTGCTTCTGGTATCTACTAAAATATCGTTTGCAGTGTAGTCAATTCCCACGGCAATTTCAGAAATATAACTATTTGCTTCTTCTACAGAAATGTTTTTTCCTTCTTTTCCAATTTTAATAACCAATTCCACTTCGTAAATCAGTTCATTAGTAAAACTAGGATATGTAACATCGCAATTTACAGCCAATGCAGTTTCTGGTTTCGAAAAAATAAATTTTTTTCCCTCTTTTTTTGCTGCAATCTCACTTTTATCAGTCACGTAATTACTTCCTATACCTAGAATCTTCATTAAAATTGAATTTTTAAAATTTTGGATAAAAATAGAAAA
>CAYPHE010000258.1:0-2531 GCA_964410075.1 uncultured Polaribacter sp. | reverse complement strand
GTTTTTACAGAAAAATAAATAGGCGTCTCCACCGTCTTTTAACTTGGTTTCTTTTCTGATTTGAGCCACCGTTTTGGGAAAATTTCTGATGGTAATATTTGCCTTTTTATCAGTAAGTAATTTGTTAATTCTTTTTTTATGATATAGAAAAACATCAGTTATTTCAAAAGTTCTTCCTGGAAAATTAATAAGGTCTTTTGAAGTATATAAATGCGTATGTTGTTGAATTTTAGAAACCTGAATTTGTTGAGTAATTTGATGAAATCCACCTGATTTTAAAATAGCGGCATTGGGTTCGTATAAATAATTTTGAGGTGCAGAATAAGTAGATGTTGTTTCTGATTGATATTCGAAATCTAAAACTTCGTTACCATCCTTTTTAAGATTCACCGTTTTAATTTCAATTTTGTTACTATAGTCTTTTTCTAATAAAAATAACAGTTCTTTTACCTCGTTATGAACCCCAACAACATGAACTTCTTTTACATTTTTCAATTCGTTTATGGTGTTTGTAATGTCTAAGATAGGAGAGAGCTTTACCAATATTTGATTTGTTTTAGTAAATAGAAAATCAATTTTTGGAGGTACATAAGGCATGCAATCTTTCAGTAAAAATACTTTGCCTTTTTCAGTATTTCTTCTAGAAGGATCTATATAAATACAATCAAAATGTTGTTTAGTTTCTTTTAAAAAATCAATACCATTTCCAGAAACAGTTACACAATTGGTAACATCCAATTGCTTAAAATTATGAGTAACCATTTCTGCTAAATCTTGATTAATTTCGCAATGCGTTACCGTGGTAAATCGTTTCGAAAAATAATAGCTATCTACTCCAAAACCACCAGTAACATCAACTAATGTTTCTCCAGAAACTAGTTGCGCTTTGTACTTGGCTGTAATTTCTGAAGAGGTTTGTTCAATACTAATTTTATTGGGATAATAAATGAGTTCCTTATTAAAAAAGCTTGGAAGTTTCTTTTCAGATTTTTGTTTTGCAACAATTTGGTTGGCTAATTCTTGGACGGTAATTTCGTTAAAATTACTTCCTTTTAAAATTAGTTTTGGAAGATCAGCTTTTAAATTTTCATTTATAAACTGTTGTACTTCTGGTTGTAAAATTTTAGGATTCAATAGCGAATTATAAATCTTTAGTTAAGGATTTTACGATTTTGTTTTCAGACAAAAATTCTTTTAATATTACCTTTAGTGCAGTGTATAACGGAACGGCAACAATCATTCCTATAACTCCAAATAACAAACCACCAATAATAATTACTAAGAAAATTTCTAACGGATGTGATTTTGTAGTTTTAGAAAATATTACAGGCTGACTAACAAAATTGTCTATCATTTGAGCTACAAAATAAAATAGCATAATGTACAAACTTGTGGGTAATATTTCCGATTGAAAGTCTAAACCAATATTACTTGTCATAGATAATGTAAACATAATTACCGCACCAACTAAAGGACCTATGTAAGGAATTAAATTGAGTAAAGCACATAAAAAAGCAATAACTACTGCGTTAGAAATTCCGAAAGAAAGTAAAATAATAGTGTACAATACAAACAGAATGGTAATTTGGAAAATCAGTCCTAAAAAATAACGAGACAGTAAATTATTAATAACTTCTAAAGATTTAGAAAATCGTCCTTCTGTTTTATTAGGAATTAAAACCATGATACCATTTTTAAGTAATCTGCTGTCTTTCATAAAGAAAAAAGAGATAAACAATACCGAAAATAAACCAATACTAATAGAGCCTAACATGCCCAAAACAGCGTTTAATAGGTTGGGTATTTCTTTAAATTGACTCGCAAAATCAATATTTTTAAGTTCACCTAAAATATCAATTCCTTTGTTAGCAAAGTATTCATCTATTTGGTAAATAATACTTTGTACGTTGTTTTGTAAAGCATCCACATCTAATAAAGACAAGCTTTTACCTTGCTCTATAACCAAAGGAATAAACATAAAAATTATTCCTGTTAAAATGCCCAACATTAAAAACATAGTAGTAATAACAGCAATGCTGTTCGGAAATTTTAACTTTCTCCTTAAAAACAAAATGCTTGGTCTGGCAATTAAAGAAATTATTCCAGCAATAATTACATATACAATTACAGATTGTATCATGTATAAAAAATAACACAGCAATAATACACCAAGAATAATGGCTAATGCTCTTAAAATTCCGTTTGCAATGGTTTTAGAATTCATTAATTGTAGGCTTTAACTTCTCCCATACTCAACTTTCTATTATTACCAAATGTATGCATTTTTGGTAATAATGTGCCACTTTCTGAAGTAATCCAATCTTCCCAAGTCGCTTTTCTACCATTCATTTTCATAGAAGGAATGTACATTTCGTATGCATTTGGAATATAGTTTTCATCAAAAGTCCAAGCATAAGTATCTCCAGGAGTTGAACCACCAGAGGTATATTTTATAAATAGTTTTGTTATACCATCCTCAATTTTTAAATAACGATAAGTTCCTTGATCAAATAATTTATGAGGAGCTACTA
>CAYPHE010000257.1:0-3830 GCA_964410075.1 uncultured Polaribacter sp. | reverse complement strand
GTAGCCATTAAAACCATTCGAAGTTCTTGGTAGGTAAAAGAATCGTCTACTTTCTCTTTAAGTTCGGTTAAATTTTTAAACGTTACTTCTTCTATTGCATCTAAAATTTGCTTGTATCGTTTTAAAGGAATCAATTCTAAAACGTCTATTTCACCAGTTGGAATAAAACTCATCAAATGCCCTTCTATTGTATTTGTAGTTAATTTGCGTTCTTTGGCAATTTCTTTTAAAGACATGCCTGAATTAAACAACTCGAACGTAATTTGTTTGGTATTTTTCTTGGCTTCTTTCTTTTGTTTCCCTGTAAATGTATCTATTCCATTTTCTTTACAATACGCAGCAATTGTCTCTAAAATTTCTTGACCATATTTATCCACTCTGGTTTTTCCCATTCCTTTTATGGCAAGCAATTCGTTTTCGGTTCTAGGTAATTGAGAACATAAACTATACAGCGTTTCTTGAGTAAAAATTTGAAAAGCGGGAATTTGGTAAACCTCAGCAATATTACTTCTCAACTCTCGTAATTTTACCGCCAATAAAGGATCGCTTTTACTTAGTTTTTTCTTTTTTGTTACTTTTTCTTGTAAAACAGCATTTGCTCTTACTTCTAGATATTTTTTAGTTTTAAATCCATCAGTCATTTTTTTTAAAGCAAAAACTTTTGACGAAAGTAACTCTTGAAAAGCATCAAATTGTTTGGTGAAATCTTTTTTTACTTGTTTATTGTCTGAAGAGAAAGAGATTTTAGCTAAAGGCTTCACCATATTTTTAATGACTTCATCTAAAAAATAATTCACTCCTTTTTGAAAACGCTCTTGAATGGCATTGCTTTTTTCAGGTAAAACTCCATCTTCAGACAAGGCATTTAACTGATTTTTAAATCCGTTTGCTATTTTCATTAACGGAATAATTCCATTGTCTTTTATAACTTCTAACGGTTCGATAACTTCTCCTCTAATACTGTTTTTATTTCTATAAAAAACATCTACCATCCTTTGGCAAGGATATAAAAAAGCTTGAAAATCGAATAACTCTGCAACTAAATTGAGTTGAAATTGTATTTCAGACTGAATCAATTCGTTTTCTGTAGGTTGATTCTCTTCTATGTGTTCATTAAAAACACTTACATTATTATCGTTTATAATGGCATTTGCTGTTATTGGCGTTTTTAATACCAAACCTTCTAAAGAGGTACACCTACTTAAAGCCACATAAGTTTGCCCATGTGCAAAAGAAGCTTCTGCATCAATTACTGCTTTATCAAATGTTAACCCCTGACTTTTATGAATGGTAATTGCCCAAGCCAATCGTAAAGGAATTTGCGAAAACGAACCTGCTACATTTTCTTTAATTTCTTTGGTTTCTTCATCAATAGCATAAGAAACGTTTTCCCAAGTTTCTTTTTCGGTTTCTATTAACGAATTATCATCGCACTTTACAGTAACCGTAGCTTTAGAAGCTGAAATAATTGTTCCTATTTTTCCGTTAAAATATCTTTTTTCGTGAGAAGAATCGTTTTTAATAAACATGACTTGTGCCCCAACTTTTAATTCTAATTGTTCTGCATTCGGAAATGCATTTTCATTGAATTTCCCTGAAACTTCGGCCGTAAAAAAACAACTTTTAGTCTCTAGCTTATTTAGTTCTGCTTCGTTTATTGCATTTGCTCTTCTATTATGAGTTGTTAATGTAATGTAACCGCTTTCTTGTGAAGGAGAAAAAGCAGGGTCGTATTGTTTCATCAAAATTTCTTCTGACTTTTTAGACAACGTATCATTTCTAACTTCATTTAAAATATTGATAAACGCTTCGTTTTTTTGACGATAAATGTGTTTCAATTCAACAGGAACAAAATTGCCTTCTTTAAAGGATTTTGCACTAAAAAAATACATGGTTTCGTAAAACTGCTGTAACAAACTCCATTCATTTGGTTTTGCAACAGGTGCCAATTGTTGTAAATCTCCAATCAATAAAACTTGTGCTCCTCCAAAAACTTTGTTTCTATTTTTAAACCGTCGTAAAACTTGATCTATAGCGTCTAACAAATCTGCACGAACCATAGAAATCTCATCAATAATTACTAAATCTAACGATTTAATAATATCTATTTTCGTTTTACTAAATTTTCGTTGTTGAGTATTACTCGTTAATGGTTGGTTTGGTAAAATCGGCCCAAAAGGCATTTGAAAAAACGAATGAATGGTAACTCCTTTTGCATTGATTGCGGCAACACCTGTTGGTGCTACAATAACCAATCTTTTTAAAGATTCATTTTTAATTTTATGTAAAAAAGTTGTTTTTCCTGTACCCGCTTTTCCTGTAACAAATAAGTTTCTATCTGTGTTTTCTATAAATTGTAGGGCAAGTTCTAATTCAGGGTTTTTAGGCATTAACTTTATGATTTTTTAAAGTCCAATTTAATCAAAAGGTTTTATTTCTTTAGGAACTCTATCAATAAAAACATTAAAATATAAATCTTGATTTTCTTTAATGTTTTTGGTTATTGAAAGAATTTCTAAATTAAGACTATCTAAAGATTGTGGGGTATTTCGCTTTAAATATCCTTTATTATCATTAATTAAAGTGTAAATATCCAATTGAAGTCCACTATAAAAATTATATTTAGTAATGTTATTTTTTATGTTTTCTTCATTACCTAAAACTTTTGGTAATACACCAAAAAAAGTGGAAAAGAAAAAGCTTATTAGAAAAGAAATTTTTAAATATAAATTATCTACATTATCCCAACCTTTTTTAACGATAACAAAACCAATTACACCAGTTAAAATAGAAAAAAAGGTGAAAAATATTGAGAATGAATAATTAAAAGAACTATATTTTTTTGCAGTAACAATATAAGGTTCCTTCATTTTTTCTATAATGTTAAATTGTTTTTTTAATTGAATAGCCTCTGCTACATCTACTTTTTTTGAATTTACATTTAACCCAATTAAAGAATCTTTTTCTTTAAAGTACTTTCTCATTTCGTTAGACTGTTCAAAAAAGAATTCGTTAGTTTTCCAGAATAAGAAAGCAGTTATTACAATTGGGGTAGCAAAAAAAAGAATTTTTGAGATTTTCATAGGAATAGATTTTGGTTAGTAATTAAAAAGTAAAACACTGTAAAACAAATATATAAAATTCAACAAATGTATTTTTACAAAAAAAAACTGATTATCTTTTAAAAGTTCATGATCAACTCCTATAACTTTAGCTCCATTTTTAAAGAAGTAAAGATTGTTATTATTATGTATTCTGAACCATTAGTCTATCCTACAAGATGCGAAAATCGATAGTTTTTAAAATTTTGTGGTTTTAATTTACCGATGAATTTTGACTGAAAATTCACCCAAAACAGATTAAGAAAAAAAATAGAACTTTAAATTTACTCATATACCTTTACGGCCTTTAAGAACGTAAAATTTTCTCCATTTTTCTACCTTTTGCCAATTCATCAATCAGCTTTTCCATTTGTCTACATTGTTTATACACTTCAAATTCTTCTTCAATTTCTTCAATCCGATAACCACAAACAACTCCTTTAATCATATGTGCGTTTGGATTTATTTTTGCCTTCGCAAAAAAGGTTTTAAACGTTACTTTATCTTCTATTAGCGATTGTAATTTCTTTTCATTATAACCTGTAAACCACTCTATTACTTGATGAAACTCTTCTTTTGTTCTTCCTTTTTTCTGTAATCTATTCCAGTAATGTGGATAAATTGATGCAAAGATCATATTACCAACTTGTTCATTTTTTTTAGCTGTAACCTTCATCTTATAAAATATTTTATAAAGCAATTTACAAAAATCTATACAACACAAAGCTA
>CAYPHE010000256.1:0-3842 GCA_964410075.1 uncultured Polaribacter sp. | reverse complement strand
TAATTTCCTTTTAAATCTATATTTTCTCTATTTCCAGTTTCTACAATATGTAGCAAATTGTATATATCATCAAAGTTTTTATTGGCTATTTGGTATAGAATTGGATTTGCAGTTAGTGAGTTTTCAATTAGGCTTAATTTAAATAGTGACGCTGTATCTCCAATAATATCACCCAAATTATAAATGTCTGCTCTGTTAGCCAACATGTCTGGAATCTGAAATTTATCTCCACTTTCTGTATATGGATTTCCTGCCATAATTATACAGAATTTCTTGTCTCTAAAATCGTAAGTTTTGGGTTTACCGTTATAAACTCCTTCAATTTTACGTGTTCCGTCTGCTAGAGAAATAAATTTTTGTAAAAACTCGGGATTACAATGCTGAATGTCATCTAAATATAACATTACATTATTACCCATTTCAAAAGCTAAATTTAGTTTTTTCAGTTCTTCTCGGGTAGCAATATTATTAGCAGCCTCTGGATCAACCGACGTTACTTCGTGGCCAATTGCAGGACCATTAATTTTCATAAAAATAAGGCCTAATCTATTTGCCAAATACTCCATTAATGTAGTTTTCCCATAACCTGGAGGAGAAATCAACAACAACATTCCCATTCTATCAGTACGTTTATTGCTACCAACGGTACCCAATTGTTTGGATAAATTATCTCCAAATAATGGAAAATAAACTTGATCAATCAACTTGTTTCTTACAAAAGAAGTGAGCACTTTTGGTGAAAACTCTTCTAGTTTTAAGGTTTTTTTAAGTGCTTCTGTAACATTATGTTTGGCTTCTTTAAATTTGATAAAATTAGCTACTTCTACCATAGTAAAATGCGAAAGCTCTTTTACAAAACGATGGTAATTGAATTGAAAAGCTTGATTTTTTATAGAAATATGATTGCCAGATAAACCTGTAATTATTGTTTCTGCTTTTACTGTATTTGTTTGTGTAGGATTGTTGTGAAATAGAAGCAGACAAATAATTTCGTTAATATACTCTGTATTTTCTGGATGAGTTGTTTCTATAAAAGAGGTAATCCATTCAGAAGCTAAATTTACTTTATAAGTAATGCTTTCAATACTATTAAATTGTTCTTTTAAACCTTCGAACTTTTTTTGCTTTATTAGCAATTCTTTAAATTCTTTATATAAAGAAAGCCCACTGTTACTTATAGAAAAAGTAGTGTTTTGGCGTAATTCTTCAAACAAATATTTTGCAATCTGTAAAGTTGAAATTTGATACTTTTTACTACTGTTTTTAAATGTTGATGCAAAAACAGTGTCAATTTCTAAAGCTATTTTTTTAACAAGATTTGCATAGTTTTTGCTTTCTGTAAAAATAGATAGTACTTCTGCAGAGGCTTTTATTTTACTTAAATAGTGCGTTCTTTTTTCTTCGGTTAACGAATTCCAAAAAAATTGAGCGAATGCTCTTGTATTTGCATCGAATTGTAGTAATCCTAATCCTTTTTCAATCTCCAAAAAATTCTTTACAATTAAAAAAGCATCATTATCATGAACTCCTTTTGTGTAGCCTTCTGTATAGCTTTTAGAAAGTGTATTTTTAATTAGCTCTTGTAGTTTATCATCAGTAAAATGATAAAGCTTTTTAGAGGAATGAATTTCAATAATTTTATATGCCAAATAAGAGGCGCGATAAACAGTTTCATTTTCGGAAACTAAAGACTGATTCCAGTATTTTTCAGAAGCTAATAAAGTGGTATTGGTAACTTCTTGGTAAAAATCGGTTCCTGTTAAATGATAAAACAAGCTTTTATCTTTATAAACAATAGTTAAATCTAGTACTTGTTGGTTAACTCCAAATTTATAGTTGCCTAATTTAATTACATTTTCGCCATCTTCATATAAATCTTGTTTGTCCTTTAATTTTCGTGTTGCATCTTCTTTAGCTGTTTTTAAGTTGGTTTCAATCATTTCTGCTTTACCACCATCTTGTAAATCGTATAATTGTTTAATGATGTCTTGCAGTTTGGTAATCATTAAATCAGAAGCAAAATAACCATTGATTTCGTTTTGTAACGTAAAGCTTTCTGCTTTTTTTACTACCCCTTTTAAAATACGATTTGCAGCAGTTTCTAAAGAAATTGCTTTTTTATTTCTTTGGTCAATTATGCTGCTTTTCTTTGCTTGAAATGCATTGTAAACTTCTTCTCTCTTTTCTAAAATTATGTCGATAAATTCATCATAATCTGCAAATTTACCTTCTAATTCTTCTAGCTTAATGGCTACTTTATTGAGTAGTTCATCTGTTTTTTCTGGAGTATTGGCAACATCTAAGTAATTTACAATACTTTGGTCTATCAATTTTATTTTGGCAGCAAAGTCTGCGTTAGCTTCTTTTTGACTTAATACTTTTATTTTGTTTTTAATGCCAGATTTTAATTGGTTGATACTTGAGAATATCAACGAAATTGCATCAATAATTTTTGTGGATTGAGAAGTGTCTTCAATCTGTAAATTAGAAACAATATCAATGAGCATTTCTAAATCAGTAACAATTTGATTGACTTCTTCTGCTAAAGCTTTAGCATGAATTACTTTTTTAATTTTGTCGAGAGCAGTTGCTTTTTCTTGAACTCGATTTTTATAGGGTAATAAAGCTTTATCATCTAATAAAAATTGAACGCTTTTATTTGCTATTTTCTCATTCTGCTCGGCAATTTCAACCTCTAAACTTTCTAAAAATTCTGTATTTATATATCGAACTTCTTTTAAGCCAATTAGCTCTCCTCTAAAAGTTCTTAATTGTGCCAACGCTTTTACAAAGTCATCAATAGTAGTAAATGAAGTAGATTTTAATTTGCTAAAAAAATCGTCTGTTTTGTTAGTGATTTCATCTGTTAGTTTCTGGGCATTCTTTCTTAATTGAACAACTTTATCAAACTCGTCAATAGCAGCGTTAGCCGTTTTATTTATCGCTAAAAGAGGTGTCGAAAGTTCATAAGTTTCGCTTTCTTCAATCCAATAATAACTGTCGATGATATCTAAAGAATTTTTAGCAATATCTTCATATAAACCTTCGTAATTGTCTTCTTTATTTAGTAGTGTAATTATTTCTTGGCATTCTGCCATTGCTTTTACAATGTCTTTATTTCCAATCTTATACAGTAATGTATTTTTGTATTCAGACGGAACTTCTGAGCCCTGTATAAAAGGTGTTTGCCAAATTTGAATGATGTGATGTCTGGTTTGATCTTCTTCCGTTTTAAAGTAACACAATTCGCCATTTTCTAAAAATGTAAATCCATTACAAACAATAGGTGTTTTTATTTCTTGTTCTATAACATTATAAGATAGTAAAATATTTAAACCAGTTGTTTCTTGGTAAAACACATAGAAAAAATCTTCTCCGTTTTGAGAAGAAATCTTTTTTTGAAATTTTAAATTGGTAAGCTCATGATCTATTATTTTAAAAGCTCCAGATTGTAAATAATAACCATTAGAAAAAATGATTCCTTGGTTGTTTGGTAATAAAATAGCAGCGTCTTGCAGGCTATCTATCTTTTTTACTTCTTGTATTTTATGATTGTATACAAAGTAACGTGCTTCTTCTTGAAAGGGTTTAATTTCTAGTAGAATTAGATTTCCTAAATCTGCAAAACGATACTGACCGTCATCTAAAGTTTGATCTAAATGAGTTACAGATTCGCTGTAAATTCCTTTACCATCATCGGTATTATTTTCAATTTTAATAGTTAGATCTCCCCCAATAGTTTCTACAAAGACTTTGTCTAAAATACCGATGTGCGGATGTTCTCCATAAAAATGCATGTCTCTAGAAACTTCTTGCCACTGAAACTCGTATTGATTTGGAAA
>CAYPHE010000255.1:0-3873 GCA_964410075.1 uncultured Polaribacter sp. | reverse complement strand
GAAAAATCTATATCATTAAAATTTAGTTATTAAGATTTCTCCATAAAGTCGAAATGACAAGCTAAAATTATTTTCAAACAGCCTCTTTGGTAAAATTGAAATTGAGTATTTTTTTTGATTATTCTAAATCAGTTTCTCCCTCATTTGGGTTGTATACAAAGTTGAAAGTGTAAAACCTTCCATTTTCTGGATTAGTACTATCTTGATCTTTGTAATAACTTAAGATTTCTACTTTCGCGTATTTATTGTCGTGTGTTCTTACAACCAAAACCACACTAGCTATTGGGTTAATTACGTTGTTTACAAAATCATAAGTATACCAACCATTACCACTTCCTATTGGTAACGCATAGGTTTCTGACGCATCTTGTGCAAATGTTGCATTAGCTGGTACTGAAGTAATACTAGCAAAAAAATCTTCTTGCACTAATATACCAGCATTTCCAGTTCTTGTTGGTTCATCTGTTAAACCAACTTGGCTACCTCCATTTGCTAAAATAGTGGTTCCTCTAAAGGCAATATCCCAATTGTCTCCAGATACTTGTTTGCCTTCGGCGAAGCTAAATTTTGCAAATTCTCCAGAAACAGGACTTCTACCTGTATTACCAATTTGAGGTGCTGCTAAGTTTTCTACTGTTACAGAAGTAACAGGGGCTAAAGTTTCTTCGTCTTCTTTACAAGATGAAAACGTAGTTATGGCTAATGCTAAAACTAAAATTGATTTTAAATGTTTCATAATTTCTAATGGTTATTTATTTGTATTAATAGTATTTAAAAGTGGTATCGTGCACGTGCATAAAAATTTCTACCTATAAAAAGCACTGCATCATTATTAGGAAAAAGAGTAGTGTTATTTCTTCCTTGTTCGTTTAGAAAATTATCTACACCTATTTGAAGGCTCATTTTTTGAAATATGGTTTTTTCAATAGCCATATTAAATTGAATATTTCCAGCAACGAAACTGTCAAATTCATCAATAATATTCGCACTATTATTGGTATCAAATAGTGCATATTTACTTCTGTATACTGCCCTTAGGTTTGCATTAAATTTGTGTTCATTATTTGTGTAAAATAGCTTTGCGTTTGAAGTATGTTTAGAACGATTGGCCAAACCAAAATAATTGGATTCATTTATTCTAACTTGTTGTAAGTTTTCATTTCTAATAAAAACAGTACCAGATTTTATTTTATCTAATTCTTCTTTATCTTTTGCTTCTAAATATTGATAACCAGCCATAAAACGAATCGCATTAGAAATTTTATAGTCAACATCTAATTCAATTCCCTGTGTAAATACTTCATCACGATTTTCGTAAGTAAATACATTAATATTTCCCAGTTCCTCAATACCTCCTTGCAGAACAATCGTATTTATTAAATCTCTAATATCATTTCTAAAAGCATTTATACCAATCGTAATATTTGTATTGGGTTTTATAGTAAAACCTATGTTGGTACCAATTGAATTTTCTGGTTTTAAGTCTTTTGGTAGCACACTTACATTGGGGGTATTGCCGTACAGTTCGTGAATTGTTTGTATGCCCAAGACTTGATATCCACCAGCTACATTATTAAAATTGAAGAATAATTGTCTAAAATCTGGAGCTTTAAAACCATAGCCAATAGATCCTTTAGCTTGTAACCAATCATTTACTTTGTAAGAAGCGGATAACTTGGGGCTAAAAGCCGACTTATATTTGTTATGTAAATCAAAACGAGCTCCTGCAATAATATTTAACTCTTTTAGAGGAGAAAAGTCGTATTGAGCAAATGCATAATTTGCAGTAAAGTTTTCTTTTTTATCGAAAAATGTTCTGTCTAAAGTATTAAAGTTAACGCCAATTCCTGTATTTAAGCTACTCCTTTTAAATGTAGTAACTGTGCGTATTTCAGGTCTTAAAAGGGTTTCTTTAAAAAAAGAAACCGCTCCATTTATATCACTTTCTGTATTAAACTGCGTGTTGTAAAATGTATACGAAATTGTTGTTTTGCTGCTTGTTTTATGGTGAAACTCTATGTTACTATTCCAATCTCTTTGAATGGAATTGTTATTTTGAAAATTACCTGGTTCTTGACTTTCGTAAAAAAAACGCTGAGAAAAAAATGCATTGAGTTTTTTAGAAAATTGATAAGAAGAATTGATACTTGCAGTATAGTTGTTGTAAGCATTTGTACTATTTATATTATCATTAGGGCTTACATCAAAACCACTACTTGCATTAAAATTGATACCGGCGTTTAAGCCAAATTTATTTTTTCTAAAAACAAAATTAGTATTAATGTCTTCTTCATTTCTTGCCAGAAAACGATTTAAGTAACTAACATCTCCTTTTAAAGTATTCTTTTTTGGCTTTTCTGTTATAATATTAATCACGCCACCTAATGCCTCTGAGCCGTAGAGAGAAGAAGAAGGTCCTTTTACAATTTCAATCTGTTTAATATTATTAACGGTAATTCTACTCAAGTCTAAATTTCCAGATCTTCTGCCAATAAGAGGTACACCATCAATTAGAATCATGGTATATTCAGCTGAGAGCCCTTGCAACTGTACACCTCTAAATCCACTTTGATCAATAGTAAAATTAATACCAGTCTGTTCTAAAAGAATATCGCTTAAACGAGTTGATCCTGCTTGTTCTATTTGTTTTTTATCAATCAATAGAACTGGCATTGGTAAAGAAGATAGTTGTCTTACAGTTCTTGTAGCTGTAATAATTACAGGGTCTAATTGTTCAAAACCCAAAGAATCTAATACTTTGTTTTGTTGAGTAAAACAGAGGGCTGTAAAATTTAACAGAAAAAAAACAGCAATACTATTTTTATTTAGACTCATTATAATTAGTTTTGCTGCAAATATAATTTTTATTTTAATTAATTCTAAATAAACTTAACAAACTTGAAATCATGAAGAGAATTTTAACACTCGTATGCTTATTATTTACAGTAATTGCATTGAATGCACAAAGCAAAAAGACAAAAGACAAAAATGCCATTAAAGAAATGTGTGGATGTTTTGAGGTCACTTTCAACTTTGCAGAAACTTTTAATTATGCAGAAGATGAAAATTACAAGCCATCGAAAAACAAAGTGAGTAAAGGGCTAGAATGGGCTGGATTGGTTGAGGATGAAAAGAATAAAATTTCTATTCAACATATTCTACAAGTAGGTAACCCAGCAAAGCCGATGATTGTAAAGCATTGGAGACAAGATTGGTTGTATGAAAATACCAATTTCTACGAATATAACGGAGATAACAACTGGGCTTATGTAGAGAAACCAAAGAGCGATGTAAAAAAGCAATGGACTCAAAAAGTATATCAGGTAGATGATAGTCCACGTTATGAGGGTAGTGGATCTTGGGTTCATATAGATGGAAAAAGTTATTGGGAAAATACGACGACTGCTCCTTTACCAAGAAGAGAATATACCAAAAGAAGTGATTATAACATCACCTTAAGAGGAAACAGACATGAAATTACTGATTTTGGATGGGTTCACGATCAAGATAACAGTAAAGTTATCCGTGAAGCTGGAAAAAAAGATGTGGTTTTAGCAAATGAAAAAGGATATAATACCTACAAAAAAGTAGCAGAAAGCAGATGTAAAGCTGCAAAAGACTGGTGGATTGCGAACAACGCAAAGTGGGCAAGTGTAAGAAAAAAATGGAGTGAAGTTTATGGTAGAAACCAAGATTTAACTTTAGAAACCAAAGTGGATAATAAACCTCTATTTAAACATTTGTTTGTAGAAGAAGAATTAAAGGAGGAAGAAATGAATGGAATTATAGAATCATTTGTAAAAAAATAGCGATGAAATATTGTACAATCATTTGTGTTTTTTTAATGAGTTTTTATGCTTTTGGTCAAAATTC
>CAYPHE010000254.1:0-3920 GCA_964410075.1 uncultured Polaribacter sp. | reverse complement strand
TACTTGCTTTACTTAAAATACAATTTTCACTTTTGCTTCTTTAATATCTTTATATGAAATTGTTGCTGTTTTTTCTACAGTAACCTTACCTTTTCCTATTGGTTTTGGCTCTCTAGTTTTCCAATGCAATTCAATTTCGTTTTCGTTGGCAAATGAAAGTGTTCCTTCAAACTTTTCGTCTTTAGTAGTTTTAACTTTTAAAATTCTACCAACATTTTTTATGTATTGCCTTTTTTCTGACAATGGTTGCGAAATATCTGGTGTAGTTACTTCTAAAGAAAAATCATCTTCTTCTCTATCTAAATTGTGCTCTACATTTCTACTAATTCGAATGCATTCGCTTAGTGGAACACCATTATCACCATCTACAGTAACCTTAATTTTATTTTCTGCGGAAATAAATAAATCTATAAGAAATAATGATTTATTTTCTTCTAATGCTTCATCTACTAACGCCCTTACTTTGCCATTATCCATAACAATTTCTTACAAAAAAAGTATAAAAAGAGGGGCTTTAAAAGCCCCTTCATTATCTACTTATAATAAAATTCTGTACAAAGATAGTAATTCTTTGGTGTTTACCAAATTATAGCTTGTTTGTTTTCAATTTGATAACATTATAAAATATAATCGGTACTAATAAAGTTAGATGATTTTTTATCTAACAATTCTTTTAAAATTTCATTATTGTACTCTGTATCTTTTGAGGCTACAAAAGTTCTTATCGAAAACGAACGCAATGCATCGTGTACACTTAAAGTTGCTACTGCGGAATCTTTTCTACCTGTAAATGGGTACACATCTGGTCCACGTTGTGCTGCACTATTCAAGTTTACTCTACATACCAAGTTTACTAAAGTATCTATTAATGGAGATAAGGTTTTTACATCGCTTCCAAAAACACTTACTTGTTGCCCGTAATTAGAGGCTGCCATATCATCTAGTGGCTCTTGAATATTATTAAAAGCTACCACAGGAATTACAGGACCAAATTGCTCTTCGTGAAAAACTCTAGAATCTTTAGAAACTGGATATAAAACTGCTGGAAAAATATAGTTTTCGGTAGTTTTACCTCCCTTTTTATTAATAACCTCTGCTCCTTTTTCAACAGCATCGTCAATTAATTCTTGAATGTAAGCTGGTTTTCCTGGCTCTGGTAAAGGAGTTAATTTTACATTTTCTTCCCAAGGATTTCCAAACTTTAATGCATCTACTTTTTCTGCAAAACGCTTGTTGAATTCATCTACAATATGTTTGTGAACATAAATTACTTTTAAAGCTGTACAACGTTGTCCATTAAAAGAAGTAGCTCCAGTAATACATTCGCTAATTGCCAAATCTAGATCTGCATCTGGTAGAACAATTGCAGGGTTTTTAGCTTCTAGCCCTAAAACAAGTCGTAATCTATTTTTGTATGGATGAGATGCTTGAATTGCATTAGCTGATTTACTGTTTCCTATTAAAGCCAATACATCTACTTTACCTGTTTCCATTATTGGAGAAGCTAAAACTCTACCTCTACCATAAATGATATTTACCACTCCTTTTGGAAAACTATTTTGAAAAATTTCTAACAAAGGAGACAGTAACAACACACCGTGTTTTGCAGGCTTAAAAATTGCTGTATTCCCCATAATTATTGCAGGAATCAACAATGCAAAAGTTTCATTTAAAGGATAGTTATAAGGTCCTAAACAAAGTACAACTCCTACTGGACCACGTCTAATATGAGCACGAACACCGCTGCTTTCTTTAAACTTAGCGGAATCTCTATCCATTTGCTTATAGTCTGCAATAGTATCGTAAATGTATTCTACTGTTCTATCAAATTCCTTTTCAGAATCAGGTAGGGTTTTTCCAATTTCCCACATTAATAATTTTACAATTTCGTCTCGCTTTGTTTTCATTTGCTCAACAAATTGTAACATTGCTTCTAAACGAGTTTCTACTTTACTAGTTGGCCATTGTCCTTGCCCTCTATCATAAGCTTTATATGCAGCATCTAAAGCATCTAGTGCTTCTTTTTTTGTTAATTCTGGAACAGTTCCTAATAATGTTGGCTTATAAGTTGAAGTTGATGAAATTGTAGAATATACTTCTGCTTTTTTTCCTTTCCATTCAATTAATTCACCATCTACCAAATAGGTTTTTTGGTGTTTCACTTTATTAATTTGAAATTTTTCGGGAATTATATTTAATTGTTTCATGTGTTTTTTTGGTTCGTTTACCATGTCAAAATTAACTATTTAAAATCTAATCTTAATAGATTAACATATTATCTTACGAAATGCATTTCGAATTTTAGTATTCATAATAAATATTATAAAATTACTTTTTTTAGATAAAAAAACACAATAAATCTGGCTTGTTGTTTAAATAATCTCCAAAGAACTTTTTGGCTTTCATTCGCTCAATTAAAGGGGGTAAATCTTCTACTAATACCCCCTTTCATCTAGTAGCAAAAAAAATATAACCTATTTTTTTATCACTCTAAAACTCTGAAATTTACTTTTAGAAACTGCTTTGACAAGATAGGTCCCTTTAGGATAAGATAAAAAGTTAATATCTATCTTTTTAGAATTCTGTTTATTCTTTTTAGTCAATATTCTTTGACCTAAAGTATTAAACACCATAATAACATCTATAGTTTCATCTGACTCTATTACTAAATTATCTGAGACTGGATTGGGATAATACTTAAAATTAGAAAAAATTATAATATCTAAATTTAATGCCTCATTATTTTCAACCTTTACATCGTCTAATAATATATCATTAAAGTAAGAATTCCCTGGGCTATTTTCATGAACAATAAATTCAACTTGTATTCTATTAGATAATCCTAAATTTGATAAATCAAAACTTAATGTTTTCCATCCCTTTGATGATTCTTGTAATGTATATAATTCAACAAAAGATCCTAAATCGTCAAATACATTAACCTTAAATGTATTGTATGTATTATCATTAGTATTTACACTATACACAGAAAACTCTAAACTAGGTGTTGTTAAACTGGAAATATCTATCCATGGCGTTTTTAGTTTACTGATATGATCTGCTCCGTTTGGAATAGAACCATCTATCCAAGCATAGTTTGTATTTCCATCTGGAGAATGATCATCAGCATTAGCTGCATCGTAATAAGCTAACTTACTAAATTTCCACTCTTCTCCACCAGATTCAACCCAACAACTTGGTATAGAAAGAGATTTAAAATCTTCATAAAATGGAGCTGTATGTAAATTACAAATAGTAGTAAAATTATAAGGTCCTACCCATTCACTATCATCATCACCTAAATTATCTCCACAAACTGCTTTTAAATAAAATTCGTAATTTGTTTCCTCTTTAAGATTTTTTAAAATGTAAGGATTACTATCTATTAATAAATTTGTACCTGTACCTAAATTAAAATTAGGAGCTCCATATTCCAATTGCCATTTTGTTTCATCACCTCCTTTATTCCAGTTTAAAGTAGCTTCATCTCCTCCAATATTAGATACAAATACATTGGATGGATTTGGACAAGAAATTGAAACACACTCCACTTTAACATCCCAACCTCTTCCCACCGAAGAACCATCAGACGAAAAAACAAAGGTTAGTGCTCCACTTTCGTGAGTAGATCTGATTTTACCCTCTGGCTTTGTTGAACCTCGATAAACTCCTATTTGTTGAGAATTTATATCTGGCCCATCATAAATAGTTAGTCGATCACAGCAAGATTCCGTTTGAAAATCTAAAAACTCTACTTCTACATAATCACTATCAAAAGGATATATTACTGTAGTTTCGTTTTCGTTATTTTTATAGCTGTTATCTTTTCCTCCAGAATCATAAAAATGATCTCCGTTACAAAAATTGGCTAATGTTTTAATTAAAATTGGCCCTATTAGCTCACTATAATCTTCTCCACA
>CAYPHE010000253.1:1525-3940 GCA_964410075.1 uncultured Polaribacter sp. | reverse complement strand
ACACCATCTATTCTAAAATCTCCTTCAGAAGAAATATCTCCTTTAAAAACACTATTCTTTGCAATTACATTTCTATCCATATCGGTTGGTTTTTCTGAATTTGATTTGCTTTTATTACTAAACATTATTACTTTAATTGCGCTATAATTTCTTTTGCTTTTTTTCCTTCTTCTGTGTTTCCATAATTTATAGAAACAAATTCTAATGCATTTTTATAGGTTTCTTTTTCTTTATACTTTCCTATTGCATAGGCTTTTAAAAGCTCAAATTTAGGAATTAATTCTGAATTTTGAATATTAGGTAATAATTCATCAATTTTAGCAACTGTTTCTTCAAACTTGTTTTCTTTATATAGGTAGTAGATTTCTTTATACGTTTCGCCCAATTCAGAAATTTCTTCTTCTGTAGTAGAAGTGTCATTTGGGTTTTTAACTCTTTTGGCAAATAGTGTTTCAGGGTAATTTTTTACGATATAATCTCCGTATTCTTTTGCGTCTTTTTTGTTAAGCGTTTTATTTGCTTGATATAAATGCCAGTGTATAGGCAATATCAAATCTTTATTTGTATTTAGTTTTTTTACTCTTTCTAATCTTTTTATCGCCAAAGGCGGATTTTTAAACTGTTCTTTATAAATAACACCTACTTCGTAAAGTGCATTATTTCTATCTAATTTTAACGTGTCTATTTCCTCTTTTTTTGTAGGGATGGAAGATAAGTAAGTATCTAAATCGTAACGAGGATTAATTGTATTGGTTTGCACAGAATCAGTCTCTTGTTCATTTACAATTGCTTTTGATGACCAACGCCAACCGTCTGCTAATTTTCTTGTTCCCCAAATTTTTCTAAATTCTGTTTTTCCGTAACTTAACGATTGGCTATTGTAAAAATACCATTTGCCTTTATTAGATGTAGATTGTAAAGAATTTCCACCAAAGGCTTCACCAAATGCCAACTGATTTAATTTTAGCTGAGCAGCCTCTTCATCTTTCTTTTTTATACTGTCTATGTATTTTTCGAAAAAAGAGGTTCGTTCTTCTTTAGAGAGTGAAACTAAGTTTAAAATACTATCGTTTTTTGAAATTGTGTTTTCGTAATTTATCAGCGAAGCTAAATTTTTAGATTTTCTTTTTACACGTCTTATTCTTAGTTCTAAAGTATCTGTTGCCAATTGTAAAACACTATCGTAGTAAGAATTTGCAGTTAAATAATTGTCTTTATTAAAGTAAATTTCACCCAAACGTTGGTAAGCAAACGTTTTTTGTTTTGTACCTCCATTTTGCTGAAGCGATTTGTTGTAATAATCTATTGCACTATTAATACTGTCGCTATTTTCATTAATCACTCCAACTTGATAATACAATGCATCTAAATACGCTTTATTGTCTCTATTAGCTATGAGTTTGTTTAGTTTTTTGAGTACAAAATTAGCAGTAGTGTCGTTTGTGGAATTTTGCGCTAAAGCAACATTCGCAAAAATTCGATACCTGTACGGTGCTTTTTTTCTGTCTGCTAATTCGCTAAAAATACTAAATGCTGAATCTTTTTTATTTTCCTCATTATAAATTTGACCAAGAATAAATAAATTTCTTGCGGATTGTGCTGTATTTTTTTGAGTTTTAGAAGCTAAACGGAGGTGTTTTTTAACCATTATTGTGCTGTCTAACTTCTCGTAAGCCATTGCCAAGGTTGTGTGTGCTTGCTCTTTAATTTCGTCTGGTAAATTGGCTTCCATAGTGTCTTTTACATTAAGTAATAGATTTAAAGACTCTAAAGCAAATTCTTCATTATCTAAACGAACATTGGTTTTTGCACGCCAAATTTTGGTTTCTGCAATTAAATCTGCATTAGGATAATTAGCAATTACATAATTAAAAGCTTCTACTGCAGGAATAAAACGTTGGGTATAATAACGCGCTTTACCTAACAACAAATAGGCATCATCAATTTGAGCATTTCTTTCTAAACCATCTATGTTCATTGCATGCCTCTGTATGGTTTTTACTGCCTTTTCTTCAGCAATATCAAAAGGAGTAGTTGCTTTTTTAGTTGTTGTTTTCGATTTTGTATTGAAACCGGCTCCAATACCAGTTTTAACTTCAGGAACTACTACTTTGTCTTCATCAAATTCTATAGGTTCTATTGGTAAACGTTTGAACCAATCGTCTTGATATTTTTCATTCAATTCTGTAACTCCTTTTTCTAAAGCTACTTTACCATTAAATATTATATTGTATTTAGAAGTTAGCGCGTGATAATTTCTTGTAATAATGGTGTCTTTTTTTGTTGTACAGGCGTACACCAAAACACCTAACAGCAATAAAAAAAGGATTTTTTGTACTATTTTCATGAATAAAACTTGGTACTACAACTTTTAAAATGTTAACTTATTGTAGTGAAAGCGTGTAAAAGTAGCAA
>CAYPHE010000253.1:0-1425 GCA_964410075.1 uncultured Polaribacter sp. | reverse complement strand
GCAAAATAACTTTCTAATTCTTTTAAAGTTTCAGAGGAGGTTTCAATATCTTTTACAACAGCACCTTTGTCTAAAACTACAATACGTTCGCAAACTTCGGTTACATGTGTTAAATCGTGACTAGAAACCAACACGGTTATTTCTTTATTTTCGGTTAATGTTCTAATGATGTTTTTTAAACGAATCTGTGTTGTTGGATCTAGGTTTGCAAAGGGTTCATCTAAAATAACCACTTTTGGATTCCCCATCATTGCAGCAATAATGCCTACCTTTTTCTGATTTCCTTTACTTAAATCTCGTAAATACTTCTTTTTTCCAAGAATTTCTTCATTAAAAAATTCATCAAACTGACTTAAAAATGAATTTACATCAGCTTTATTCATTCCACGCAAATCACCTATAAAATCGAAATATTCATTTGGGGTTAAGTACCCAATTAAAAAAGATTCATCTATAAAAGAGCCTGTAAAGTTTTTCCAGTCTTCGCTTTTATTTACTTGAATATCGTTACTAACAATTGCGCCAGTTGTTGGTCTTACAAGGTCTAGCAAAATATTAAAAAAAGTTGTTTTTCCTGCACCATTATTGCCTACCAAACCAAAACTTTGTCCTTTTGGAATTTCTAATTCTGCTACATCTAATACTGCTGTTGTTCCGTATTTTTTTGAAAGTGAATTTACTTTTATCATGGTTCGTTTTTTTAATTTTCTTGTTTAAATGAGTGAATCATAATGTATTTAGAAGCAATGTATTTTTGCGTAATCCAACCCATTATTTTTTTATGTAAAATAATGCCTATTAAGCCCAAAGTAGCTATTACTGAAACTGCAGTTTCAAAATTTACCAACCAATTTAGCAAACCAAATAATGCCATTGGTAAAAGCATTAAAGGAATGCCTATTAGCCATTGTACGGCACCAGTTCCTTGGTAATTAAACGCTGCTTTTTGGTCTAAATTTATTTTTTTTCTATTGTAAGATCCTCCCCATAAAATTACATGCGTATTTACACCAATATTATAAATCATACTTGCAAAATGAACAATTAGAATTTTCCAGCCAAAATAGATGTAGGGAATGCCTAAAATAAATAGAATGATTACACTTGCAGACATTAAGGTGAATTTCGATTTTAAATATCGTTCGTATTTAAAGTTCTGTGTCATTAACATATTGTAATAACTACTGTCCCAAGCAGGTACAAACTGGCCGAAATTCATTAAAAAAATTCCTGTAGAAAAAATACCAATAAATACAAAAAAGAATTCTTTATCTGCATAAGCAGGATTTGGGTAAAAAATTAATCCATAGAACAAGCCCATTAACAGCATCCAAGTTGATGATTTGGTTCTTTTGTTTCGCCAAATTAAGCGAATGTCGTTTTTTATAAACGGAGCCAAATCACCTAATTTATCTGCCCAAGACA
>CAYPHE010000252.1:0-3976 GCA_964410075.1 uncultured Polaribacter sp. | reverse complement strand
CTATTTTTGTGCTTCTAAAACTACGTATATAATAGTTTTAAATTTTACTAAATTATAGTCTGTAAATATGAAAAGTGTAGCATTACACAATAGATTAAATTCGATACTACTAAAGGGTTTAGCGCTATTTTTATTCTTTTCTTTCGGTTTTTCGTCCTACGCTCAAGATGTTGATGAAGTACGTCAAAAAAGTGGAAAAACTTTGTTTAAATCGTTATGTGCTTCTTGCCATAAGTTAGATAAAAAGTTGGTTGGACCTGCTTTAGCTGGTGTGGAAGAAAGAAGAGAGAATGAATGGTTGTTGAAATGGGTTAGAAACAATGCAGAATTGAGAGCTTCTGGTGATGCTGATGCTATCGCAATTTATGAAGAGTATAATGGTTCTAGTATGTCTGCTTTTCCGCAGTTGACAGATGCTCAGATTAATGATATTTTATACTATACTACTGTAGGTGAAATTAAGAAAGCTGTGCCTGCTGGTGAAGCTGGAGTTCAGCAAGTCGCGGTTGATGGTGGAGCGCCTTCTTGGGTTCTTTATATTTTGGCTGCTGCTATTGTTGTTGCTTTTTTAATGATAGCAAGTCTTTTAAAGCAGGTAAACGAATTAAAAGGAAATACAAAGCCAGAAACTCAATCTAATTTAAAAAGAGATTTACAAGAGTTGTGGGCTGGCGTTAAACAGAATACTTTTTTACATGTATTAAGTGTGATATTTGTTTTGTTAACGGGTGCGTATATTGCTTTTGGATTTATGTTTAAGGTGGGTGTAGATCAAGGTTATCAACCAATACAACCGATTGCTTTTTCACATAAAATACACGCAGGTGAAAATAAAATTGAATGTCAATATTGTCATTCATCTGCTAAGCATGGTAAACATTCAGGTATTCCTTCTGTAAATGTTTGTATGAACTGTCATATGGCAATATCGGAAGTTGCTGAAGAGACTGAAGTTGAGATTGATGGAACTGTTTTGGGTAAAGCTCAATTAGATAAAGAGATTGCTAAAATATATAAAGCTGCTGGTTGGGATGCTGACGAGTTAGTTTACACTGGAGATACTCAGCCAATCAAGTGGACGAGAATACATAATCTGCAAGATTTTGTTTATTTCAACCATTCCCAACACGTTACCGTTGCAGGTGTGGCATGTCAAAAGTGTCATGGGCCTGTACAAGAAATGGATGAATTGTATCAATATTCACCTTTAACTATGGGTTGGTGTATCAATTGTCATAGAGAAACTAGAGTAGATGTTAAAAATAATGATTATTACGAGAAAATTCACGAAGAGCTTGCAAATAAGTACGGTGTAGAAAAAGTTACTGCTGCTCAGTTAGGTGGATTAGAATGTGGTAAGTGTCACTATTAATAAAGATAAAAAGTAAATATAGTTTTTTGTGTCTTATGTAATTTAAGACGAAAAGCTAAAAACTAACAACTATAATAAATGGCTTCAAACAAAAAATACTGGAAAAGTGTTGAAGAGCTAAAAGGAAGTTCTGTTGTTGAAACGCTAAATAAAAATGAATTTGTAGAAAATATTCCTACGGATGAATTTTTAGGTGATAAAGAGACATTAGAAAATTCTTCTACTTCTCGTAGAGATTTCTTAAAGTATGTTGGTTTTACTACTGCAGCAGCTTCTTTAGCTGCTTGTGAAGGTCCAGTTGTAAAATCAATTCCTTATGTAGTAAAGCCTAATGACACCATTGCAGGTGTTGCAGATTGGTATGCTACCTCTATGGCAGATGGGTATGACTTTGCTAATATTTTAGTAAAAACAAAAGAAGGTCGCCCAATACAAATTATGCCAAATAAAGAAGCAGGTGGAACCACATCTGCCAGAGCACAAGCTTCTGTGTTATCTTTATATGATGAAAAACTTCGTTTAAAAACTCCAGTTAAAAATGGAGCAGAAGTAACTTGGGAGACTGCAGATAAAGAAATTAAAGCAAAATTAGCGTCTTTAGCTGCTGCTAATAAGCCAGTTGTTTTGTTAACAGGTTCTTTAGCTAGTCCTTCTACAGAAAAATTAATACAAGAGTTTACAGCTAAATATCCGAATATAACACACATTGTTTACGATGCAGTTTCAGAATCTGCTTCTGCAGATGCTTTTGAGCAAGTATTTGGAAAAAGAGCAGTACCAAATTATCATTTAGATAAAGCAAAAACTATTGTTTCTTTTGGAGCTGATTTCTTGTGTGATTTTCACGGAGGTTTCGAGAAAAAGTATGTAGACGGTAGAAAGCCAGAAACGGGTAAAATGTCTTACCATGTTCAGTTTGAGAGTAACATGTCTCTTACGGGAGCAAATGCAGATAAGCGATTGGTTTTAAAACCTTCTCATCAAGTGTTTGCGTTGTTGAATTTATACAATGCAATTACTGGTAATAATGTTGCTTCTAAAGCAACTCCTGTAGATGCAGCTATTAAGAATGCTGCTTCAGCTTTGAAAAAAGCAGGAAGTAAAGGTGTTGTTTTAACAGGATTAAATGATAAGAACGCTCAATTAATTTCATTAGCAATTAACAGTGCTTTAAATAGTGAGATTATTGATGTAAATAATACTATTAATATCCGTCAAGGAAATGATAAAGCAGTTGCTCAATTAGTAGCTGATATGAAAGCAGGAAAAGTTGGAGGTTTAGTTGCTTACAATGTAAATCCAGCTTATTCTTTATCAAACAGTAAAGAATTTACTTCTGCTTTAGCAAAAGTAGACTTAAAAGTAGCAATTTCAACAGAAAACAATAGTACAGCAGATGCAATGGAGTATGCATTGCCTGCACCTCATTTCTTAGAATCTTGGGGAGATACATTGTTTAATGAAGCTACTTATGGTTTAGCTCAACCAACTATTCAGCCATTATTTAATACCCGTCAATTTCAAGACACTTTATTAAAATGGTCAGGAAGCGAAACAAGCTACTACGATTACTTGAAAACTTTTGCAGCATCTTCTATTTTAAATGGAGATTCATGGAATACAGCATTACATAATGGGTATTTTTCTAGAGAAGTAGAAAGTAGTAATGCTATTACGAGCGTGTCTTTAGGAAATGCAGCTCAAGAATTATACGCTTCAGCAAGTAAGGCTTCTGGTTTTGAATTGAATTTATATACAACTGCTGGATTAGGAGATGGTAAGCAAGCAAATAATCCTTGGTTACAAGAATTTCCAGATCCAATTACAAGAGCAGCTTGGGATAATTATTTGACAATTTCTATTGCAGATGCAAAAGAATTAGGTTTTGAGAATCCAGTAAAAGATAATGGAGCAATTAATGGTGATTATGCAAAAATTACTGTTAACGGTGTTTCTTTAGATAAAGTTCCTGTATTTATTCAACCAGGTCAGGCAAAAGGTTCTTTTGGATTGGCTCTAGGTTATGGTAGAACTTTTGGATTAAAAGAAGAAATGCAAGTTGGTGTTAATGCTTATACTTTGTATAAGAATGCTAACAATGTACAATATAATGTTTCTATAGAAAAAGTATCAGGTACTCATAAATTTGCTTGTACTCAAGTACAAAAAACAATTGCAGGTCGTCATGATATTTTAAAAGTAGCTTCTTTAAAAGAATACTTAACTGTAGATCCTAAAGATCATCATCATGGATGGAATAAACCATCTTATGTGTCTTATGATCATAAAGAAGTAGAAGCTAATTCTATTAATATTTGGGATGACCATAACAGAGAAATGGGGCACCATTTTAACTTGTCTATCGATTTAACATCGTGTACAGGTTGTGGAGCTTGTGTTATAGCTTGTCATGCAGAAAATAATGTGCCTGTTGTAGGTAAAGATGAAGTTAGAGTAGGTAGAGATATGCACTGGTTGCGTATTGATAGATATTATTCTTCTGAAGTTGAAACTAGAGAAGAAGCTAAAGAATTAGGTTTAAGTAGAGGAGCTACTTATGAGGCTTTAGAAACTGAAGCAGAAAATCCGGAAGTTACTTTTCAA
>CAYPHE010000251.1:0-3987 GCA_964410075.1 uncultured Polaribacter sp. | reverse complement strand
TATCTAACGTCAGCAGATTTTCCTCCTTTTGCTTGTTGTTCTATTGATGCCATTTCTTATTTTTTAGTAGATGAAATTCTAGATCTTCTTGTTTCTGCCCATTCAGCAGCATACTTGTCTAACTTTACAGTTAAATAACGCATAACGCTATCATCTCTTCTAAACTCTAGTTCAAAAGCAGCAATGTTTTCACCTGCAATTTTGTACTCAAATAAGTGATAAAAACCACTTTTTTTCTTTTGGATTGGGTAAGCTAATTTTTTTAAGCCCCAATCTTCCTTTGAAATCATTTCGGCACCTTTAGAAACCAAATAGTCATTAAACTTTTGTACTGTTTCCTTTATCTGAGTATCAGATAAAACGGGATTCAAAATGAAAACAGTTTCGTAATGATTCATAATTATTTATAATTTATTTTTAAGGGTGCAAATATACATATTTTTTCTTTTGAAAAAACAGTACTTTTATAAAGATTTTACACGAGCCAAACGCCCTATATTTATTTTTATTACTCAAATAAAAATTTAGGTTTGTAAATTGTAACAATATATAGGTATTAATCGTCTAAACTATTAACTGAACTTTAACTACTAACTATGAAAAATTACTTTTTTTACTTACTTTCTATTTGCTGTCTTATTTCTTGTACTTCCTCAAAAAATAGCACCGAATTTATCGACAAGGTTTCTGGACGTTATTTATTTAATGAAAGTGAAGTTATTGAAATCTATTTTAAAGATGAAGTTTTACATGCAAAATG
Organism: uncultured Polaribacter sp.; assembly: GCA_964410075.1. GTDB lineage: Bacteria > Bacteroidota > Bacteroidia > Flavobacteriales > Flavobacteriaceae > Polaribacter. The sequence goes on along the minus strand of CAYPHE010000251.1, from coordinate 3,227 downwards.
GAGAGGAATTGAAGACATTAAACCTATTAAAGTAAACGATTCTACATTTTACATGAAAGAATTAAACGAAAAATTAATTTTTGTTGATGAACCAAAAACTCATATAGAATTAGAACCAAAAACAGAACATAAAGGAAAAAAATACAATTACAGAAAATTAAAACCAGGAGAAAAAACATTAACTGAACTAATAGAAGCTAAGAATTTTGAAAAATTAGCACTACGATACAAAGCTATAAAGAGTAAAGATTCTTTAAATTTTTCGGTAAGATCTAGAACAATAAATCGATTGGGGTATAAGTATTTAAAATCAAAAGATTTTGAAACTGCTATCGAGCTATTCAAAATTAACACCGAATTATATCCTAAAATGTCTAATTCTTTCGATAGTTTAGGTGATGGGTATTTAGCGAGTAATGATACTTTAAATGCAATAGCGAGTTACAAAAAAGCTTTAGAAATAAACCCCGAAAATAGAGGTTCTAGAAGAAATTTAAAGAAATTGACAGGTAAATAAATAATTTATAATCAATTAATATAACCTTTCAAATAATTATGATAAAAGAACAGAAACCAGAAATAACGTTTGAAGATTTCTCTAAAGTTGATATTAGAATTGGTACAATTTTATCCATTAATGATTTCCCAAAAGCCAGAAAACCAGCGTATCAATTACAAATAGATTTTGGTGAGCTTGGCACAAAAAAATCTAGTGCTCAAATAACAGGTTTGTATACCAAAGAAGAGTTAGTAAACAAACAGGTTTTGGCAATAATTAACTTTAAACCTAGACAAATTGCCAATTTTATGAGTGAAGTTTTAGTACTTGGTGTTTATAATTCTGATGACAAAGTTGTGCTTTTAAAGAATAACGAAAAAGCAAAAAACGGAACAGTTGTTTCTTAAATATATAGATTGTTATAGGTTTCTTTATTTTAAATATTTATAATTTAATTCAAGACCTGTCTTTCATTTTCAAAAAATTTAATGGTGTCATTACAGCAATAGATGAATTACGATAATCCTTTATATTTCTTGTAATTATTACATCTAAATTTTTAATAGTTAAAGCTGATGAGTATTGAACAGAATCTTCATAGTCTGAAAACTTATTTTTTAAAGCTTGAACAATTTCCTTTTTAGTTGTTCCAACAATCTCAGTCATTTCAGTTAGTAATTCAACTACCTCAATCGTCTTTTTATGCCCCAAAAATCTTCTTACTATATAATAAATATTATTGATGCTAACAGCTGACAAATATATTTTTATTTGTCCTTGTTCGTTTAGTTCAAATAATTCACTTGCTGGATTTACATGAGGCTCTCTATCTGTAAAAAAGTCAATTACAACATCAGAATCAACAAAAACTTTATACTCCATATTTTTTAGAAAGTTCTTCTGTTAAAATTTGTTTGTAATCTGTATTTTTATCTATTTTTATAATTCCTCTAAGTTTTTTTACTCTAGAAGAAAGTTGTTTATTTTCAATTTTTGCTCTGTTTACAGTTACAAATTTGAAGTAATTTTCAACTATTTCAGACAGGCTTTGTCCTTTTTGCTTTGCATACTGCTTAGCAATCTTAATAACCTCTTTTTCAATTGTTAAAGTCAATTTTGTATTCATGAAATTTATTTTCAACAAAAATACGTGTTTATTTTTTAAAACACAACACGTGTTTAGCCACAAAAAACTAATTAAACCTAAAAGTAAAATTGAGAATTTTAATTACAAACACTTCATTTTAAATGATTAAACAGCTAAATATTACTTTTTTTTAAACAATTAAACTTTATAACATTCAAACTTTCAACTTAAAAAAAAACCTAACTATACTTTGGGTTATTTAAAATAACCAAAGCCCCTATTACTCCAGGAATCCAGCCACAAATAGTAAGTAAAAAGATAATAAAAAAAGAACCACAACCTTTATCGATTACAGACAATGGTGGAAAAATAATTGCGAATAGTACTCTAAAAAAACTCATTAAAATTGTAATTAGTATTAATAAGACGACGTGTTAATCAATTTGTTACCAGATGAAACACATTAAAACAAAAATTAACATCCTCTAATTTTTAATGTATTTTTTTTGCATAAAGTATTGTTCAATTCATATTTAATTGTAATTTCGCCAAAATATTAACGAAAGGGGCTAACGCCGACGATTTAGAGTTAATAATTTACGTAGTTATTCAGTGAAAACAGAAAACAACATATCTTTTATCTCTTTTGTTTTAGTGACAAGTACTAAAACTGCTGTTGTGCGTTTTCCTAAAACACGCCCCTAGTGGGCTATTCTGTTTAAGAAAGGTCATTCCCTTTCGATTTTCGTTTTTATTTTTTTCGTTCTAATAAAAGAACATATTTTTTAACAATCAATTGATTTTAAATTGATATTTATGTTTTAATAAACATTAAAAATGAGCATACTATTGAATACAAATATTCATGACATTATAAAAAACGCTGAAGATTATTGCGCTTCGGCAGGCATAGAAATTAAGTTAGTTTATGAGATACCTGATGAACTTATTGCTACGATTTCTAATCGCTCTAAAGAGCTACCTACCCTATATTTTGTTAAAGAAGAATTGATAAAAAGAAGGTTAAAAAACGGGTGCTTTTTATTAGTTAAAGGTGATGAAATTTGTGGTCATATTTTTGCCCACGAGCACCATGTAAAAGGACATTCTGTTTTTGAGCGTTCTTCTTTATGGGTAAATAGAGAGTATAGAAACTACAATTTAGGGTTATTGTTAATGTCTAAAATGACCAAATTATATGCTGATAGTTTTTTAATTTCGATAGCACAAACACCAAAAGTGCATCATTATAACGAACTTTTAGAAATGACACACGTTAAACTAGCAAATATGTCTGCTTTATTTGTAGATGAATTAGAAAAATTAGGAAAATTAAGAGACGAATTAAATTACAAATACTTTGTAAACGAAAAGTTTAAAAAAGAAATAAAACAATTAAAGGAGGTTAAAAATATATTCCTTAAACAATAAAAAAGATGAAAAAATTAGTGATTGCTTACAGTGGTGGTTTAGATACTTCTTACTGTGCAGTAAGTTTATCAAAAGAATATGATGTACATGCAGTAAGTGTAAATACTGGTGGTTTTACAAATGAAGAAATAAAACATATAGAAAGTAATGCCTACAAAATGGGTGTTTCTACATATAAAAATATTGATGCTGTAGCTACTTTTTACAACA
>CAYPHE010000250.1:0-4073 GCA_964410075.1 uncultured Polaribacter sp. | reverse complement strand
TTCTAAAATGTCAATCATATTAAACTCATTTTTCAATGAGTACAAAAAAACTCTGTCAATAAAAAATTAACAGAGTCTTTACTATTTTGAAAAGTTTTTACTTCTAAACGGAATTATCCATTCATAGAAATTAAAAATTCATCGTTATTTTTAGAGAATTTAATTCTTTCATTAATAAATTCCATTGCTTCAATTGGGTTCATGTCTGCCAAATATTTTCTTAATACCCACATACGTTGAACAGTTTTATCATCTAGTAATAAATCATCACGTCTAGTAGAAGATTTAATTAAGTCTATTGCAGGGTAAATTCTACGATTAGAAATATTTCTATCTAACTGTAGTTCCATGTTTCCAGTTCCTTTAAACTCTTCGAAAATTACTTCGTCCATTTTAGAACCAGTTTCTGTAAGTGCAGTTGCAATAATAGTTAAAGATCCTCCACCTTCAATATTTCTTGCAGCTCCAAAAAAGCGTTTTGGTTTATGAAGCGCATTGGCATCTATACCTCCAGAAAGTATTTTACCAGAAGCAGGCGCAACCGTATTATAAGCTCTAGCCAAACGTGTAATAGAATCTAAAAGAATTACAACGTCGTGCCCACACTCTACTAGGCGTTTTGCTTTTTCTAAAACAATATTAGCAACACGTACGTGTTTGTCTGCAGGTTCATCAAAAGTAGATGCTACAACTTCGCCACGAACGCTACGTTGCATATCTGTAACTTCTTCAGGACGTTCATCAATTAATAAAACGATCTGATACACCTCTGGATGGTTTTTTGCAATAGCATTGGCAACATCCTTTAGTAACATGGTTTTACCTGTTTTTGGTTGCGCTACAATCATACCACGTTGTCCTTTTCCTATTGGAGAAAACAAATCTATTATTCGAGTAGAAAGAGAACTTCCTTTTTCGGCTAAGTTAAATTTCTCTTGTGGAAATAAAGGTGTTAAGTGTTCAAAAGAAACACGATCTCTAACAATGTTTGGGTTTAACCCGTTAATTTTAGAAACACGTATTAAAGGGAAGTATTTTTCACCTTCTTTTGGAGGTCTTACATTTCCTTTTACTGTATCACCAGTTTTTATACCAAATAATTTTATTTGAGATTGCGATACATAAATATCATCTGGAGATGATAAATAATTATAGTCAGAAGAACGTAAAAAACCGTAACCATCTGGCATCATTTCTAAAACACCTTCACTTTCTATAATACCATCAAATTCAAAATCAGGATCTCTATAACGATTTCCAGACTTGTGGTTTCTGTTATTGTTGTTATTCCTGTTTTTATGGTTTTGATGATTATTGTTGTTATTGTTATTCTTTTGAGGTTGCTGTTTTTTTTGATGCTGATTTTGATGATTGCTTTTTCTTTCACGACTTTTAGTATCGTTTTTAGCAACAACATCTTTAGCAGCAGCATCATTTTCTTTCTTAGTATCTTGAGTGCTTTCTGCAGCTACAGGAGCTTTTTCTGGAGTAGGTTTCTTTTCAAGAGAAACGTTTTCCGTTGCTTTTGGAGCTTCTTTAGTTTTTGCAACTCTTTTTCTTTTTGGTTTTTCAGTCTTTACTGACTCTTCAGCTTTAGCAGTTGTTTCTTTTTTAGCTGGGCTACTTGCTTGAGTGTCTAGTATTTGATACACTAAGTCTAGCTTTTTTAGTTGACTAGTTTTAGTTAAGCCAATAGACTTTGCAATAGTTTGCAATTCAGCAATTTTTTTTGCTTTTAGTTCAGAAATTTCGAACATTCTATATGTGTTAAATTAAATTGGAATATCTTAAAAGAACATTAAGATTAAGTTATAAACTATTTTTTGGGTTGAATTGTATTGGTTAAATACAATTAATTTGTGCGGTTAATCTAAAACAAATATATACTTTTTTTTTAATACTGTAGTTTTCTTTTTAAAAAAGAAAGTTTTACTTTTGTGTTCCTTTAAAATCAACTATGATTCAAAGAATACAAAGTATCTATTTATTATTGTCATCAATTATTTCTGGTGGCTTAATTTTTGTGTTTGATTTATGGGAAAATGTAAAAAAAGAGGTGTTTGCTTTAGATTTATTTTCTAGAGAAGCTATTATTTTAAAACTAATACCTTTTTTATTTTTACTGTCTGCAATTGTTTCTTTAGTAACTATTTTTCTGTTTAATAACAGAAAGTTACAATTTGTAATTGGCAGGCTAATTATTTTGATTAATCTCTTTTTATTAGGAGTATTAGTATATGTGTCGCTAACTTTACCTGGAGAAATTTCTATTTCTGAGAAAGGTATTGGGATGTTCTTACCAATTGTTGCTGTTTTGCTTGTTGTTTTGGCAAATAAAGCAATTAAAAAGGATGAAGATCTTGTAAAATCTGCAGATAGATTACGATAAGCCTAACATCTTAGTATATTTAGTGCGAAAAAAAACCGGGAAATTTTCCCGGTTTTTTATTTTTCCGCACCTTTTTTTAAATTTTTTTATTTTTAAAAAATGAAAATTTATAAATAAATACAACTTTTATGTATTTATTTGCAGATTTTTGTTTCTGATAAACAGTGTTTTAGGTGAATTCTATCACGGAAAACCGTGAGAGAGCTCATGGTTTTCCGTGAGAAAAAAAAATCACGGAAAATGAGTATTGTGTAACGTATATTTACCTATTAAATTTGTAGTATAACAATGAGTAAAAAGATTTACGTTCACGTAGCAGATGATCACAAGATAGTAATAGAAGGAATCATCGCTGTAATAAATACTGACAAAGACATTGAAATTAACGGTTACTCGTTAACAGGTAAAGAAGTTATAGATTGGATTTCTGTAAAAGAAAATAAAGCAGATGTTCTAATATTAGATATTAACATGCCAGTTTACGATGGTTTTGAAGTGTTAACTCGTTTGAGAAAAAGACACAAAAGACAAAAAGTAATTGTACTCTCTAGTTATGATGACTATGGAATAATTCAAGAAGTTTTAGATTTAGGCTGCAAAGGTTACATTACCAAAAATAATGCTGGAGAACACATTATTAGCGCAATAAAAGCTGTAGCAGCAGGAGAAACCTATTTTAGTACAGATGTTCAACAAACATTAATTCAAAAAGCGTTGAATAAACATGTACAAGGTAAAACAACAGATGATCTAATGCTTGAGAGTTTATCAGATAGAGAAATAGAAGTATTAAAGCTTTTAGCAAAAGAGTATAGTACTGCCGAAATTTCAGATCGTTTAAGTGTTAGTGAAAGCACTGTGGAAACCCATAGAAGAAATATGCTTAAAAAATTAAAAGTAAAAAATTCAGTAGGTTTGGCAATGTATGCTGTAAAAAACAATATCGTATAAAATAGTCCTACCCCCGTAGACTAGTTTCAAGTTTTAGTGTTTAGTAGACGAACTTCCCCCGGTTCTTAAAGCTTGAGAAAATTAAATCCCCCAATTAAGAGATATTGTTTTGTATACGTGTCAAACCTTTTTTAATAAAATATTAAAAATTTTAATAAAACTACCCCCTGTTTTAATCCCGTAATTTTAATATTAATTATCATGAAAAATTTAAATGTACTTGCATTAGTAGTAACAATGTCTTTGTTTTTGTTCTCTTGTTCAAACGAAGAGTCTATGTTGCCAGAAGAAGAAAACACAAGCCTATTAAAATCTTATAAAATCTCTAAAGATGCAGAAGGTAATTATTCTTTAAATTTCGATTTAAATGATAATGGAGCGGTAGACAAAGTGGTAGATAAAACTTCCAATTCAAAAAACTTTTACTTATATTCGTCAGAGAATCAAGTGTCAAAGAAAATTACTGAAGATTTGGTAATTGATGGGGAACAACTACAGGTTAGTTTTGTAGATACAAGATCAGATAAATCGCCAACAGTAACTATTATTGATGATGATATTACTTTTGCAAAAACTAATAAAAAAGATTTTTTAAAAGAGTATAGTATAGAATCAAATGAAGAAGGTGACTTTTTACTAGATTTTACAGTAAATGCAGGAGTAGTAGTAGACTTTTCATACAATGAAGAGATAGATACTTATGAAGTTCATTTAAAAGAAGGAAAAAGTCAAG
>CAYPHE010000249.1:0-4114 GCA_964410075.1 uncultured Polaribacter sp. | reverse complement strand
ATGGTATTGATGGCATCAATGGAGTTGATGGCGTAGACGGAACAAATGGAAAAGATGGTGCAGATGGTGTTAATGGAGAGGATGGTCAAGATTTGACTGTCGCAGAAATGAAACCACTAACAAAGTCAGTTGTTCCAGATAATGTGTTTGCGCTTAAAGGATCTTTTGCATCATCAGCAAATTTAAAAATGATTATGACTTCTCAAGACATTTTACCAACCGATTCTACTTTCGTTTATGGTGCTTTTATGGATGGTGCTGCTTTATATCCTTATGGAGACGGTACTTATGCTTTTATTAACAATTTAGAGTCAGATTACTCTATTGCAAGAATTCGTATGAATGCAGATTTACAACCTTTAGAAGGAGATTATATTGTAAATGCAACAGCTACTGCTTTTACTGCAATGTGTTCTGGTTCTTCTATAACTGTAGAAGAGCATGGTTTTGGTCCTTTATACCTTTCTGGTGGAGAATGGGGTGGTAATGCAAAAGGAGTTTATAAAGTAAATCCATTTCGTTCTACTGATGATAGAGTAGAAGCTGATAGATTACCTGCTTTAGGAGAGTGGTCAACAGAAAACGCAGTAGTTATTGGTAAAGACGCTTTTCCTAGTAAAACTGTAGTTTTTATGGGTGATGATGATAGTGATAATAGTTATCCAGAAGCACATTTTGCTATGTATGTAGGAGGTAGAGGAGATTTAAACTCTGGAGACTTATATGTTTTAAGAGGGAAAAATGCTGTTGAGTCTGAACCAGGACAAGGTGGTTTACTTTTTGAGATGGGTATGGCTGAAGGTACTGAATACGATGTTGAGTGGGTTAAGGTTGAAGAAAGAACTATTAACGAATTAAATCAAGAAGCTATTGATTCTTTAGCTATTGGCTTTCAAAGAATTGAAGATATCGATTGGCAAAAAGGATCTGCTGCAGCAAATAGAAATGTATTTTTCAATGCAACAGGAAGATACAGATCTGAAAATCCAGATTTAGCAAAAAGAGGAACTACTTTCGGTAGAGTGTACAAAGTGGTATTACCTTCAGATATGTTAGATGAAAATTCAGAAAACTATATGAAATCTAAACTAGTTTGTGTTATAGATGGAGATAAAGAAGGTGGAATTGGTGATGGAATGCATTCTCCAGATAACATTTTAGTTACAGAGAACTATGCATATATTCAAGAAGATCCAAATGGATATGCTGCTTTAAATACAGATATTCAAGGATATGCAAAATTATGGCAGTACGATATTAACACCAAGACTATGAAAGAGGTTATGGAGTGTAACCAAACTGTTGCTGCAGGTTTAGATATCGGAAATACTACAAGTATGTGGGAAATTACAGGTTTAATTGATGTTACAGATGTAATCGGTGCTACTGAGCCTACTTTTATGGGAGGTGCGCAAGTACATGGTTGGAAACCAAGTGATAACCCTAATAATACAAAGAGAGCTGATGGAAAAGAGTTTTTTGATCCTACAGCAATTAATGAATCATCTGCAAGAAAAGAAGGTTCTTTCTTATTTAAAATTACTGGTTTACCAAGATAGTTTTTCAAAATAACTTATAAAAAAAAGGTTCCTTTTAAGGAACCTTTTCCTAGTTAAATTTAATGATACAAATGAAGTTCTGTAAAATATTTCCCGTTTTAATTTTCGCCATTATTATATGTTTTTCTTGTAAAAAATCAGAGGAAACCTATTCCAAAAAAGTTACACAAACCGAAACATCTGAATTTACAGATGATATAAAAACCTACTATTTTCAAGTGTTAGATAGTGCTGCCTTTTTTATTAAAAAGCTAGATACCTTAAATACTTTAAAAATTAATCAAAAATATTTTTTAGAAAGTAGAAAATGGTACAAAAAAGCAGAGCCATTGTTAATTGCTTATGATTATGAAAATTACTTATCTCTAAATGCTCCGAATTTACTGAAGGTAGAAATGGAAGATTATACAGAGATAAAAAAAATAAAACCAAAAAGCTATCAAGTTTTAGAAGAATACCTATTTGGAGAAGATACAATTGATGCAAAAGAATTACATCGAGTATACAGTTATTTGCAAGCCCGAATTCCATACATTAGAAAAAATCATATTTTAATCAGACAAAAAGACCGTCATCATTTAAAAATGATGAGAGATGCTATAGTTAATGTCGCTACTAAAGGTATTACAGGATTTGATTCGCCAATGTTAGCCAATTCCCTAAATGAGGCTATCTATAATTATGAAACGATTGAAAAAATAATTGAATTTTACGAAGAAGCCTTTGCAGATGCATCTTTATATAACAAGTGGAAAGAAGAAATTAAAAACACAATAACATATTTAAAAGCAGGAGATTTTGATACGTTTGATAGGTATCAATTCATTAAAAAGCATACCAACAAACAACTAGAATTGGTAAATAAAACTGCGTTAGACTGGAATATAGCTCTAAATAATTCTAGAGCTTTAAACCCAAAAGCAAACAATCTTTTTGCTACCGATTTTTTTAATAAAAAAATGTTTGCACCACCTCACGCACCAAAAATTACAGCAGAAAATATTGCTTTAGGAAAAGAATTATTCAATGATAAATTACTTTCAAAAACAGGAACAGTTAGTTGTGCAACTTGCCATATTAAAGAAAAAGCATTTACAGATGGATTTGCCAAGGCTATTGGCTCTAATGGAAAAAAACTAGAAAGAAATACACCGACACTAACATATGCTTTGTACCAAAAGACTTTTTTCTATGATGGACGATCAAGTGACTTAGAAGCTCAAATCGTAAATGTAACCAACAATAAAAATGAGTTTCATATCGATTTAGGTGAGATGGAAAAAAAAGTAAAAAACAATATTGCTTACAAAGCGAAATTTGATACAATTTACGGGGGAAAACTAACAGATTTTACCATTAGAAATGCTATTGCGAATTACATTAGAAGTTTAGCACCATTTAACAGCAAGTTTGATAAAAATATGCAAGGGTTAGAAAATACGTTAACTATAGAAGAGAAAAACGGTTTTAATTTATTTATGGGAAAAGCTGCCTGCGCAACTTGTCATTTTCCGCCAACATTTAATGGAACTGTACCTCCAAAATTTAATGAAACAGAATTTGAAAATTTAGGAATTACAAAAACAGCAGATTTTAATCATCCTATTTTAGATGAAGATCCAGGTTTGTTTTATCCATTTGAAGTTGAAGAAAGGAGAGGTTTTTTTAAAACAGCTACTGTAAGAAACATCGAGTTAACAGCACCTTACATGCATAATGGGGCATTTACTACTTTAGAAGAGGTAGTAAGCTTTTACAATTTTGGAGGAGGAGCAGGTATGAGATTAGACGTGCCTTACCAAACATTACCAGCAGATTCTTTACATCTTACCAAGAAAGAAAGTAATGCAATCGTTGCTTTTATGAAAACACTAACAGACGAAACATATTTTAAAGATTAGTTTGTTGATATGTTATGAATTGATTGAAATGAAAATCTCGATAGAAATGTCGAGATTTTCTATATTTTAATTATTCAATCTTTTAATTTTTCTATAATTTTAAAACATCAATCTAAAAACTATAAATTATGAAATTAGGCGCTTTTTCTGCGAGTTTATCTGTAAAAGATTTAGAAATTTCTAAACTATTTTATGAGAAAATAGGGTTTTCTGTTTTTGCTGGAGAGCAAGAAAAGGGATATTTAATTATGAAAAATGGTAATGCTTTAATCGGTTTATTTCAAGGGATGTTTGAAGGAAATATTTTAACATTTAATCCGGGTTGGGATGAAAGTGCTAATAAGTTAGACGAATTTGACGATGTAAGAACTATACAAAAAAATCTAAAAGAAAATGATGTTACATTAATGACAGAAGTTGACGAATCAACTACAGGTCCAGCAAATTTTATGGTTACTGATCCTGATGGGAATGTAATTTTGATTGATCAACACGTTTAGCTTTTGAATGTTTAAAGTTTCAGAGTTGCAAAGCTACAGAGTAATCAAGTTTTAATCTTTTAATTCTTTAATCTTTCAATCCTTTAATAAATTGCTTCTTGTTATTTTTTAAAAAACAATACGACCAAAGCTATGATACAAAAATCTAGTTATG
>CAYPHE010000248.1:0-4114 GCA_964410075.1 uncultured Polaribacter sp. | reverse complement strand
ACAAAGACGTAAAAATAAAATCGATCTCTAAAATTCCAGGAAAGTATAAGAAATACGTAGCTAAGTATTTAAAAAACTAAAAGACATATATTTTAAATATAATTTCTATGATGATTCCAATGGAATCATCATAGAAATCTTTTAGATTATTTTTTTATAAACTTTTTTGTAGATACAGCCTTAGCACTATGAATTCTTATCAAATAAATTCCTGTAGCTAAATAAGATATATTTAGTTTAACTTCATTGCCATTATCAACCTGTTTACTGCTAATTTTCTTTCCAGAAAAATTAAAAACCTCTACTTTATTAATTTTCAACGTATTAGTACTTACACGTAATAGGTTTTTTACTGGATTTGGATAAAGCCTAAACTCATCTAATAATGTGTTTTTTTTTACAGATAGCGTTTGTCTTTCTAAAACCCACTCTGTTCTAGCAAATGTATTGCTTGTATATCCTACATTTTTAGAGTCTAAATTTTCTGCTAGGTAACGAGAAGAACTAGTGTTTGCTAAAAAGTGATACACTCCATTTCCAATATCTGTAATTCTAAAGGAATTTGGATTAGAAGTTGATGGCGGACTAGATGTTGTTGCAAATAAATTTACATTTTCTGCTCTTAACACTCCAACATTAACAATTTCACTATTAATATTAAACAAAGGAATGCCATCAATTTCGTTTCCATTTTCTACAATACGAAACGATTGAGTTTGATCATTTTTTTCTACAGACGCAATAATATTATTATCAATAGCATTATAGGTCATATAATTTCCAGTTAGTACATTTTTTATTTTATAAGTACCTTCTAAACCACTGGTTTCAGAATTGTCTATAGAGTTTTCAGGTAATGCATCTTTAAAAGTAGCTGCTACTCTCATCTCATCAAAGTCTGTAATTACCTCAATATCACAAGCATTCTCATTATAAGCTCCCCATTTCGGGTACACTTCTCCACCATCAAATGTTTTATGATAAGCGGTTTTGTTTGAATTGTCTAATACAGTTTTATATTGATTAAAACCTGAGTTAGATAAAGTTTGCTGTACACCGTTAAACCAAAATTCTACATAACCGTTATACCTGTTATTTGTTGAGTCAAAAGAATCATCTACTTTAATTTTTATTACAAAACTGACCCATTTATCTTTAGGAATAGCTTTACTCCATAAAGTTGTTTTTCTTAATGAAATAGAACCTGGTCTATCCCAATTGGGTTCGGCAGGACCATAAGCATTAAAAGTTAATACAGATCCGTTGTATTCCATATTAAGAGGATAATGTTGTTTATTGGAATCTTTATTTCCTTTTTCATCTGTTTTCCATTGAAAAACAGTAACATCCTCAATAATATCAGGTGAGCTATTTATACGCCATCTCCATCCATAATAATAGGTCTCTCCATTTTGAGGAATTAAGGAATTTCGAGTTCCAGTTGTTCTTGCTAATTCTGCTCTTTTACGAGAAGCAGGTTTGGTAACTCGCCAAAACTTACCGTACTCAGCATCTATTGGAGTAGTTACAAAAGGAATTCTATTTGGATCATCTACGCAACGAGTACCCGTTGGATTTGAATTACCATTAGGATCTAATCTTCTAAAATTTTCCCTTACCGATAAATCTGGGTTACCATACCATAAAACCTGAGAGACATACTCTTGCGTTAAAAAGAATACAACAACTATTAAGAAAACATACTTTAGTCTACACATTATTAACTAATTACAATTATTAAAAAAATATAGTTCTATTATAGAATTTTTATTTCAAATAAAATTTTACTCGTTATTTTTTGATAACCTTTTTTGTTAATGTTGATGTTGCTCCGTATAATCTAACTAAATAAACGCCACTTTTTAATGTATTTGCATTTATATTTACAGAAAGCAGACCAACAGTATTAGTTTGTAATAAAGATTTACCAATTAAGTTAAATATTTCTATTTTTTGGATTTTATTATCTAACCCTTTGATTGTTAATTTATCTGCTACAGGGTTGGCAATAAAAATAGAACTATTATCAAACTCTCTTGTACTTAAAGGATTGGTAAGTGATTCAAAAATCCATTTTGCTTTATCTTCAGCACCACCCGTATATATTACATCAGAATCTGGGTAGTTTCCATCAGTTATATCTAAGATATCTGCTCCTTTGTCGTACATATATCTTCCCGTAGTTGTTTGTGGGGTATGAATGTAACGAAGGGTATATCCTTCTTGCATTGTATTTTCTGAATCAGCCTCTATTGCAAAAATTCTAGTATTATTAGTTGCTGAAGTTGGAGTAGATGTATTCGTTGGAAATACATTAATACTATTAGCTCTTATAGCATCAAAACCATCAACTGTAGATGCTATATTAAAATAACCACTAGACCCTACAGATTTTACTTGAAAAACTTGAGAGTTATCATTATTTGGGAGTTCGTCTGTACTTGTTATATTAGAATTTTCAGCATCTATAGTCATGTATTTACCAGTAATACTATGTCTAATTTTATAAAAATCTTCCCCTCTAAATTGCGCGTTTAAGCTAGTATGTACTAAGGCTATTAAAAGTAATAAAGTAATTTTTTTCATAATTTTAAATTTAGGTTAATGTTTTTGTTAATTATTGAAACAAAATTACTTTGAGCCAAGAGTAGAAAACTCCTAAAAAGGTAGACATAACTCCTTTTTTTAGGAAAACTAGCATTAAAAGCTATAATTAAAAAAGTTTATTGATTGTAAAAAAGTTACTGTTCTTGAAAGGATTGTATGTAATCTTTTGGAGTTTTTCCAAATTGGCTTTTAAATATTTTACTAAAATACTTTTGATCTTTAAAACCAACTTTACTACTTATTTGGCTAATGGTCATTTTTCCTTGTTCTAAAAATATTGCGGCACGTTTTAACCTTATGTGTTTAATAAATTGCTTAGGTGTAAAATTTGTCCAAGCTTTTACTTTTGCAAATAATACCGATTTACTTACCCCTAATTCTTCACAGAAAAATAATATATCAAACTGTTCATTACTTATGTTTTTCTCAATAATTTGAAGCGCTTTTTCATACAACTTTTCGTCTAAAGAAGACATTACTACATCCCCTTGTTGTTCTAAAGGATGAGCAGTAATTTTTTCTTTAAGACGTTCTATTGATTTTAACATATTAGATATCCTTAATTTAAACTCTTTTATGTTAAAGGGTTTACTTAAGTAATCATCTGCACCATATTCTAACCCTTCTAGTTTATGCATTAATAAAGATCTTGTTGTTAACAAAATTACGGGTATGTGACTTGTTTTGATATCTTCTTTAATTAAAGTGCACATTTCTGTTCCACTAGTTACTGGCATTACAACATCACTTACAATAATATCTATAGGTTCTTGTATTGCTTTTTTGTAGCCTTCTTTTCCATTTTCTGCTTCGTAAACGTTGTATTTTTCAATTAAAAAATTACGCATAAAAACACGTAGTTCTTCGTTATCTTCTACTAATAGTATTGATGCTTTTTCTTTAGAGTACACTCTCTCAAAATAATTATCGTTTCCTATAAAAGATTTATTTTCTTTCAATTGGTTTTTATAAGATGATATCTCTTGATGGTAAAGATTATTTTGAGTGATTTCTTTATGGCTTAGGTGATTTTTTCCTTTTAAAATTTCTATAGAAAAGGTAGATCCAGAGTTTTCTTTAGTAGTATTACTTTCTAATTTTATGTTTCCTTTATGTAAGTTAACTATGTTTTTTACAATAGATAAACCTATGCCTGTACCCTTATTATAATCATTTTTTACTTTATCATTTGAAATTTCAAAAAAGCGCTCAAATATTTTACTTCTATATTTCTTAGGTATGCCAACACCAGTATCTGTTACACTTATAATTACTTTGGTTTCTTTTTCTCTAATATTAATACTAATAACCCCTTTTTCTGGTGTATATTTAAAAGCATTAGCAATTAAATTAAAGAAGACTCTTTCTAGTTTTACCTTATCAAAATAAACCTGAATATCATCTGAAGAAGTATGAAAAAAGTATTCGTAATTTTTACTTTTTGCGTATTCAGAAAAAGACAAATAAATTTCTTTTACATATTCTACAATATTATTTTCTGATGCTT
>CAYPHE010000247.1:0-4121 GCA_964410075.1 uncultured Polaribacter sp. | reverse complement strand
TTCTTGCGAAGTAAACGAAGAACCAACCATTGATGCTGATAATTTATTAATTGGTAATTGGACAGACGCTACTTATAATTCTGAAGGAGAAACCACTAGTTTTTCTAGAGTTGCTAATGTGCCTAAAGAAAAATATACTATTTCTTTTAAAGCAGACAATAGTTTTTCTGAAAGAACTTCTGGTTGGTGTGGAACCCCTCCTTTAACTTTTTTTAATATTGATGGCCATTTTTCTTTACAAGAAAATATTGTAACAATTAATGTAGACAGTTATCCTAGCGTTTATTCATGGCGAATTATAAAAATTACAGAAACAGAGCTTGTAGTAAAAAGAGAGTTTACCGAACAAGAAACAGATCATCAAAAATTGATGGATTTATTTAATGAAATTTCAGAAATAGCTTACAGTAAACCTTGTTCTAATAACAATGATTGGACATTTACAGCATATGGTTCCAAAGCTTGTGGCGGACCTCAAGGTTTTATTCCTTATTCCACAAAAATAGACACTGATACTTTTCTAAAAAAAGTAGAAGAATACACAAAGGGAGAGGACGCTTTTAATAAAAAATGGGAAATTGTATCTACTTGTGATCTACCCGCTCAACCAAAATCTGTTGAATGTAAAAACGGATACCCAACTTTAAAATACTAATAAAATGAAAAAGTTTATAACCCTTTTTTTAAGTGCATTATTTTTAATTATTTCTTGTGATAATGTAGCGACTGACGAAGCTTTTGAAGATTACGCAACGGATGAAGCTCTTACAGATAGATCTTTAAGCGCTGATATTGGCGGTAGCACAGGAGGAAGTAATAATGGTGGTAATGGTGCTCAGCCTGGTTTAATAACTGCTGGTGAATGGAACGACTTAAATAATTGGTCTTTTTGGAACAATTTATTTAATGAACAAGCATTTTCTAAAATGCCCGACTATTGGAGTGTGTATACGAATAACAGAATAACTGTTTTAGTAGAAAATAATGGTACACCTGTTGCAAATGCTAAAGTAGAATTACTAAGAAATGAAGCGGTTATTTGGGCTTCTAAAACAGATAATTTAGGTTACGCAACTTTTTTAGTTGGTGCTTTTCAAAAAGAAGAATCAATAGATTTAAGTTCATTATCTCTAAAAGTAAACGACGTAACTATTAATCAAAGTTTGGTATTATTTGAAAATGGTGTAAATAAAATTAATAGCAACACCAATTCAAATGGTTTGCATAATGTTGAAATTTCTTTTGTTGTGGATGCAACAGGTTCTATGGGTGACGAATTAGAGTTTTTAAAAGCAGATTTACAAAGTGTTATAGAAAACGTAAAAAACGAAGATACTTCTTTAAATATTGTAACCTCAACGGTTTTCTATAGAGATGAAGGTGATGATTACGTAACTAAAAAATCAGATTTTTCTTCTAATTTAAGTCAAACCATTAATTTTATAAAAGAACAAAATGCTGGTGGTGGTGGAGATTTTCCGGAAGCTGTTCATAGTGCCTTAGATGTTACTGTTAATGAATTGCAATGGTCTAGTACAGCAAAAACAAGAATTGCTTTTTTATTACTAGATGCGCCACCGCATTATAACACAAATGTTACAAAAAGCATTCAAAATACAATACAAACAGCAGCTGCAAAAGGAATAAAAATAATTCCTATAACAGCTAGTGGAATTGATAAAGAAACTGAGTTTTTAATGCGTTATATGGCTATCTTAACAAATGGAACTTATGTTTTTATAACTAATGATAGTGGAATTGGAAACGAACATATAGAAGCCAGCGTAGGAGAATATCAAGTGGAAAAACTAAACGATTTATTAGTTAGGTTGATAAAAAAATATTCTGAATAAAACGAGAAAACAATGAAAAAAGTAATCCTTTTATTATTAACTATAATTTGTTTTTCAGCTTGTTTTGATGATAATGATCTTGCAAGTTTTACATTAGTAGACTTACCAATAGATTCTTATACTGTTCCAGATAGTTTTACTTTTGGAGAAAAAGATTCTATTACCGTTAGGTATATATTACCAGATGGTTGTCATTCTTTCAATAATTTGTTTTATCAAATACAAGATACCGCAAGAATTGTTGCCGTTAGAGCTTTCTTGAATTTGGATAGAGAATGTACGTCTGCAATATTTGAAGAAGAATATAAGTTTGCTGTTAATGTATCTCAAGAAGAAGACTATTTATTTAAATTTTTTAAAGGACAAAATGATGATGGCGAAAATATTTTTGAAGAAGTAACGGTTCCTGTAAATTAGTTGCATCAAACAAGAAAAACTCATACAACAATGCTGTCAAAAGAAAATTACAGCACAATCGCAATTGTATCAACTTTATGCTGATACAATTTTTGTGACTTGTTTAAAATATTCTAAAAATTATGCAGATGCAGAAGACACCTTACAAGATTGTTTTATTACAATTTTTGATAAAATACATCAATACAAAAATAAGGGTTCTTTTGAAGGTTGGTTAAAGCGAATTGCCATAAACACTGCTTTACAGAAATACAGAAAAACAAGTCCTTTAGAAATTGTAACCGATATAAAAGACCAAGAAAATGAAGATGATTTTACTATTGAAAACGATATTTATAATGTAGATATTTTACTGGAGTTTGTTCAACAATTACCAGACCAATACAGGTTAGTTTTTAACTTATTTGTGTTAGATGGTTATAACCATAAAGAAATTGCAGAAATGTTACATATTTCTCAAGGAACATCAAAATCTAACTTGTCTAGAGCTAGAAAACTATTAAAAGAAAAATTAATTGCTTATAAAGAAAAAGAGGAAAAATAATTTATGCCAGAACAGAATAACATAGACAAATTATTTCAAGACAAACTTAAAGGTTTAAAGGCTTCTCCTAGCCCAAAAAATTGGGCTGCTATTGAGAATAAAATGGCTCCAAAAAAACGAAGAGTTGTTCCTTTTTGGTGGTTTTCTGGTATTGCAGGCATTTTAATTTTAGGTTTTTTTCTTTTTCCTTTTTACGAAAAACAAGATGTAATTGTTCCTAATAATTCTCTAGAAAACAATTTTACATCAACCGAAAAAGAAACAATTTTAAACAACATAGATACTGTTTTTAGTAAACATTTAGAAAAAGAAAATACACAACTTGTAGAAAAAGAAAAGATAAATACCAACGAGAAAAAGAAAGAATATTTTAATAATAAACAAACAAAACCGTTAAAACAGGAAAAGGAAATGTCTGTCAAAAAAATTGCTATGAGAGAAAAAGTATTTCCAGAAAATTTAGCTAAAAATGAAAATCAAGAAAATGAAAACAAAACTAATCATCAACAAAAAGAACAAACTATTGTTAGTGCCATTGCACCAAAACAACAGAATCAAAAAAACCCTGAAACAAATTCTTCAGAAAATACTATTGCTAACAAAGAGATTAACCTTTTAAAAGAAGGTTCTGAAAGTGAAAGCAATAACAAAAACAAGAAACGTAAAACTTGGTCCATTTCAACAAATTTTGCCTTGTTAAATTCTGGGTCTTTTTCTAATACCTCTCCTTTTTCAGAAAATTTAAGTAATACTACCGAAGGTAAAAACTCGGTGGCTTACGGTGTGCAAATAGGTTTCAAAATCAACAAAAAATGGAGTATTCAATCTGGGGTACAACTCCAAGAATTGAATTTTCGTAATAATAATGTGTTAGTTACCTCTTCTAGTACTGATGTTGCATCTGTAAGTTTTGATGGTATTTCTGAAGCTAGCATCCAAAGTGTTGCCCCTTCTTCATCTAATGCAGATGGTCTTGAGTCGTTTAATTTAAGATCTCCAAACATTACAAGTGGTAACTTATCACAACAATTTGGTTATATAGAAATACCTGTTGAACTTAAATATACACTTAACGAAAATGCCAAACTACAAACACAATTAGTCGGTGGTTTTAGTTCTCTTTTTTTAACAGCTAATAATGTGCTGTTAAACGATCCTTTTTCAAATAGGCCTGGAGAAGCATCTAATTTAAACACGATAAACTTTAGTAGTAATTTAGGTGTAGACTTTAATTATCAGTTTACTAAAAAATGGTCTTTCTCTGTAAATCCAATGCTAAAAACCTTCTTAAATACTTTCTCTGATAA
>CAYPHE010000246.1:0-4133 GCA_964410075.1 uncultured Polaribacter sp. | reverse complement strand
GCAGGTCATGACCCAAGTGGAGGTGCCGGAATAACATCCGATATTAAAACATTTGAAGCGCATGGGTTGTATGGCTTATCTGTATGTACCGCTTTAACCGTTCAGAATGATGTTGAGTTTAATCAATGTATTTGGACAGATACAGAGATTATTATTAACCAAATAAAATTACTTTTTAAACGGTTTAAAATATCGGTAGTAAAAATAGGACTTGTAGCATCTTGGGAAGTTCTTGAAAAAATAGTAGTCTGTTTAAAAAATATAGATAAAGCAATTAAAATAATTGTAGACCCAATTATAAGGGCTTCTGCAGGTTTCGATTTTCATAGTACCGAAAATCAAAATCGTTTAGATAAGATATTACAAGATTGTTATTTAATAACACCCAATTATAACGAGATACAACAATTGTATCCAAAATTAAATATAGAAGATACAATCACACATATTTCTAGTCTTACAAATATGTACCTTAAAGGAGGACATAGAATAGATAAAAAAGGAGTTGATGAGCTGTATTACAATAAACTAATACAATTAAATGTTTTACCATTAGCCACTTCAATATCCGAAAAGCATGGTAGTGGTTGCGTATTATCTTCTGCTTTAGCAAGTGCTATTGCTTTAGAAAATAATTTAGAAGACGCTTGTAAAAGCGCAAAATATTATACAGAAGCATTTTTAAATTCTAATACTAGTTTATTAGGAACACATAACTATTGCAAAAATTAATAAAAATGATACCAAAACTACACTATATTTCTCAGGGACAAACTCATAAAGAGCATCTAGAAAATATTCAGAAAGCATGTACTTCTGGAGCAGAATTGGTGCAGTTACGATTAAAAAATGTTTCAGAAAATAAAGTTTTAAAACTAGCGCAACAAGCTAGAGAAATAACGAGTCATTTTCAAACACGATTAATTATAAACGATTACTATAAAGTAGCTAAAGAAATTAAAGCAGATGGTGTGCATTTAGGCAAAACAGATACCTGTCCTTTAATCGCTAGAAAAGAATTATATACATGGCAAATTATTGGAGGTACAGCAAATACCTTGCAAGACTGTCAAGCTTTAATCAATAAAGAAGTAGATTATATAGGTTTAGGACCTTTTAAATTTACAGAAACCAAAGCAAATTTAAGTCCTATTTTAGGTTTAGAAGGTTACGCTGCAATAATTGATGCCTTACAAACAGAAACACCAATATTAGGTATAGGAGGCGTTACGTTAGATGATGTTACTGCTATCTTAGAAACAGGAATTTCAGGTATTGCAGTATCAGGAGAAGTAACTCAAGATTTTGATCGCATAAAAAAGTTTAACCAATTATTAAATGCATCTTCTACCAAAGAACTTAAATATACTTTTAATAAAAAATAGTTGCTTAAAAGTTTTTAGTAAATAGCTAAGAACAAATCATCAAAAGAAACAAAATGAACGATATTTTAAAAATAGCAGATAAAACATTTACTTCTAGATTATTTACCGGAACAGGTAAATTTAGTACGTCTGCATTAATGAAAGAAGCACTTTTAGAAAGTGAAAGTGAGTTGGTTACCGTAGCGTTAAAACGTGTTGAGGTAGAAAACGAACAAGATGATATTTTAACACATTTGTCTCATGAAAGAATTCATCTTTTGCCAAATACATCAGGAGTACGTACGGCAAAAGAAGCTGTTTTTGCAGCAGAATTGTCTAGAGAAGCCTTAGAAACCAATTGGGTAAAGTTAGAAATTCACCCAGATCCAAAATATTTATTACCAGACCCAATAGAAACTTTAAAAGCTGCTGAAGAATTAGTGAAATTAGGTTTTGTGGTGATGCCATATATTCATGCAGATCCTGTATTATGTAAGCGTTTAGAAGAGGTAGGAGCACAGTGTGTTATGCCATTAGGCGCACCAATTGGGAGTAATAAAGGATTGAAAACACAAGAATTTTTAGAAATTATTATAGATCAAACCAATGTACCTGTAGTGGTAGATGCTGGTATTGGAGCTCCTTCTCATGCAGCATATGCTATGGAGCTAGGTGCAGATGCTGTTTTGGTAAATACGGCAATTGCTGTGTCTAAAAATCCTGTAGCTATGGCAAAAGCTTTTAAAATGGCGGTTGAAGCAGGTCGTATGGCATACGAAGCAAAATTAGCACCTGTGAAACAACATGCAGAAGCAAGTAGTCCACTAACTAGTTTTTTAAGTTAAAAAATGAATACTTTTCAAAATATATTCGACACCTACAATTGGGATGAAACTTTACAAAGCATTTTTAATAAAACTGAAAATGATGTATTAAGTGCTTTGGCAGCTACAAAAAGAGATTTAGAAGATTTTAAAGCATTATTATCTCCTGCAGCAAAACCTTTTATAGAGCAAATGGCGCAACAAAGTAGGATGCTTACTAAAAAACGTTTTGGAAATACAATACAAATGTACGCGCCAATGTATTTAAGCAATGAGTGTCAAAATATTTGTACGTATTGTGGTTTTAGTATGACCAATAAAATACCAAGAAGAACACTTACTGATGCTGAAATTTTAAAAGAGGTTGCTTTTTTAAAAGAAAAAGGATACGACCATATTTTATTAGTAACAGGAGAAGCTAATAAAACAGTAGGAGTACCCTACATTAAAAATGCAATTCAGTTAATACGTTCTCATTTTTCTAATATTACCATAGAAGTACAACCTTTAGATCAAGATGAATACGAATTGTTGGTAGAAAATGGTTTGTATGCAGTTTTAGTTTATCAGGAAACGTATCATAGAAACGAGTATAAAAAACATCACCCGAAGGGTAGAAAATCTAATTTTGATTACCGTTTAGATACTCCAGATAGATTAGGGAAAGCTGGGATTCATAAAATTGGTTTAGGAGCACTTTTTGGTTTAGAAGATTGGAGAGCAGATAGTTTTTTTACGGCATTACATTTAAAGTACTTGCAGAAAAATTATTGGAAAACAAAATATTCCATTTCATTTCCTAGGTTGCGTCCGCATAGTGGTGGATTAGAACCAAAAGTAGAAATGACTGACGCTGATTTAGTGCAAACTATTTGTGCTTTTCGTTTGTTAGATGAAGATGTAGAACTGTCTATGTCTACTAGAGAAAGTGAAATTTTTAGAAATAATATTGTGAATTTAGGAATTACTTCTATTAGCGCAGAATCTAAAACAAACCCAGGAGGATACGCAGTAGAACCGCAAAGTTTAGAACAATTTGAAATTTCTGACGAGCGTAGTACAGAAGATGTAGTTGCGATGTTAAAAACACAAGGTTTAGAAGTAGTTTGGAAAGACTGGGAACAATTTAGCCATTAAGATTATGCTAAGTAAAGCGGAAAGAAAACAATACAATCGTCATTTAATTTTAGATAAAATAGGCGAAGCAGGTCAACAAAAATTAAAAGCAGCAAAAGTTTTAGTAATTGGTGCAGGTGGTTTGGGTTGCCCAATATTACAATATCTTACCGCTGCTGGTGTTGGTACTATTGGTATTATTGATAATGATACGGTTGATCAAAGCAATTTACAACGTCAAATTTTATATACTTATGATGATATTGGAAAGTCTAAAGCGGCAACTGCAGCAGAAAGACTTGGTAAGTTAAATCCGTTTGTAAAATTTAATGTTTACAAAGAGTACTTATCTAAAGACAACTCGATAGTACTATTTAAAGAGTACGATATTATTGTAGATGGAAGCGATAATTTTGCAACGAGGTATTTAACCAACGATACCGCAGTTTTAACTAACAAGCCATTAGTTTATGGTGCTATCTTTAAGTTTGAAGGGCAAGTAAGTGTTTTTAATTATAAAAATAGTGGAACATATAGGTGCTTGTATCCAACAGCACCAAAACCAGACAGCTCTCCAAATTGCTCAGAAATAGGAGTTTTGGGAGTATTACCCGGAATTATAGGTAGTTTACAAGCAAACGAGACCATCAAAATTATTTGTGAAATAGGAGAGGTATTAGCCAATAAATTATTGATTTATGATACGTTAACCATGAATCAAATGGTATTAAAGTTTGATAAATCTGACGCATCTAACATAAAAAAGCTAGAAGACGACTACGAGTTTTTCTGTGGTATAGAAAAAGTAAAACATGAAATTACGTTAGAA
>CAYPHE010000245.1:0-4162 GCA_964410075.1 uncultured Polaribacter sp. | reverse complement strand
TTTAATAATTCACATATTCTTCAATTTCTAAACCATAGCCAATCATACCAACTCGTTTTGTTTGCCAAGAATTGGTGACCAAACGTAATTTACTAATATTTAAATCGTGTAAAATTTGAGCTCCAATACCAAAATCTTTAATATCTAATTTTATTTCTGGTGCTTCAATTTTTCCTTCTTGTTGAACATCTTTTAAAACTTTTAGCCTGCTTAATAAGTTTTGAGAGTGATTTTGCTGGTTGATAAATAAAATAGCTCCTTTTCCTGCTTCATTAATCACTTGAAACATTTGATCTAGCTTTTTATCGGCATTATTGGTTAAGGTTCCTAAAATATCGTTATTTACTAATGTAGAATTTACTCTAGTTAAAATAGGTTCGCCTTTTGTCCAAGTTCCTTTGGTTAATGCAATATGAACTTGATTGTTTGTCGTTTGTTGATATGCTCGTAAACGGAATTCTCCAAAACGAGTCGTAATAGAAAAATCTTCCTTTTTTTCTATTAAAGAATCATTTTCCATTCTGTAAGCAACAAGATCTTCAATAGAAACAATTTTAATATTATGTTTTTTAGCAATTTTTAAAAGTTCAGGCAAACGAGCCATAGAACCATCTTCATTCATAATTTCTACAATAACACCTGCAGGTTGTAATCCTGCTAATCTTGCAAAATCAATAGCAGCTTCTGTGTGCCCGGTTCTTCTTAATACACCACCTTCTTTTGCTACTAAAGGAAAAATGTGTCCTGGTCTAGCTAAATCGTAAGATTTCGTTTCTTTGTTTACTAAAGCATTAATTGTAAGTGATCTATCAGAAGCAGAAATTCCTGTGGTAACACCCTTGCCACGTAAATCTACAGAAACGGTAAAAGCGGTTTCCATAGGATCTGTGTTGTTGCTAACCATCATGTTTAGCTCCAATTCTTTACAACGATTTTCAGTTAACGGAGTACAAATTAGCCCACGACCATGAGTGGCCATAAAATTAATCATCTCTGGAGTTGCCTTTTCTGCAGCAGCTAAAAAATCACCTTCATTTTCACGATTTTCATCGTCTACAACAATAATTACTTTACCGTTTTTAATATCTTCAATAGCATCTTCAATACTATTTAACTGTATATTTTTATGAATGGTTTCTAGTGTCATTGTTTTTATTGCTTTTTTGCAAATATTTTTTTGAAAAATTTATTTACAGGTTGCACTATTGCATCTGTATTAAAAATCCCTTTGTCTTTTGTTGCACTTCTGGTTAGTAAAAAACCTATCGGAGCCATAATTATTACAGCTACCCAGGAGCCTAAAAAAGCAGATATAGAGCTTTCTTCAGCTAAATTTTTACCAAAGGTATTGCTAAAGAAATAAACTACATAAATAGCAATTGCTAAAATCATAGGCAAACCAAAACCACCTTTTCTTATTATAGAACCTAAAGGAGCTCCAATAAAAAATAATATTAAACAAGATAAGGAAAACGAAATTCTGTTATAGTATTCTGTATCAAACAAGTTTAATTTTTTTCTATTGTATTTTACACTTTTTAAACTATTTTTTGTAGAACTTGTTAGCCTGTTTATTTTTGTAAAACTGCTATTTAATAAAGCTATTTTATTATTTAAGTTAAAGTTATCTATAATATTTGGAGATATGTTTTTTGTTAAAACAGAATCTTTTTCTACATCTAAATCTTGTATACTAACAGAATTTAATAGTTTTTTTGCTCTTAAAGTTAGCGTTTCATCATATTTTGCCTTTATGTCTGGTATGGTGTCTGAAAGCTGAATTACGGTAAGCATTGTATAATTATTTGTTACCCTTACAGAATCTAAATTACTATTCGATAATTCAGAAATATCAATATTAAATTCATATTCATCAAAAGTAGCAGAAGAAGCCGCCATTCTTTTTCTTTTTTTAGAAGTTCTCGCATTTTTAGCTAGTTCTTCATAATAAAAGCCATCATATAATGTAAAAGTCAAATACCTACTTCCTTCATCCGAAGATATTTCGCCTCTTTCTGAAGTAATTACTTTTTGATTACCATTCTTTTTTGAGACATCGTAGATTAAAACTTTTTTTAATAAGTTTTCTTCTTCTCCATATTTTTCATCAAATTTAATTTGATAGCCAGGAATATCGTTGTTAAAACTTCCAGGTACTAAAGCCAATGCGGGTTTTTTCTTTTTGATATTGGCATACAAATTCTGTGATTTTAGTTTTGCATACGGATAAATATTATTTAAAAAATAAAAGTTTACCACACTTAATAGTAGTGCTAAAATTACCAAAGGTCTAACCAAACGAGGTAAAGAAACTCCCGCAGATTTTGCTGCTGCAAATTCATAGTTTTCTCCCATGCTTCCTAAAGCCATTATAGAAGACAGTAAAACTGCAATAGGAATGGCCTGTGGAGTAATTATTAATGTGGTATAGTATAAAAATTTTAGAATAAACGGTAAGCTAATTCCTTTACCTGCAATGTTTTCGAAGGTTTGCCAGAGTATTTGCATTACCAAAACAAAAAGTACAATTAGAAACGTAGCAATAAAAGGCCTAAAAAAGGTTTTTAATATGTATTTGTCTAAAATTTTCATTGAAGCAAAAATAGCTTCTTCATTTTAGAAGAAGCCATAAAAAATGTTTAAAATACTAGTCTATGATATAATTTTGACTTTTATATTTTTCTTCATCAAAAGAAAAGAAGCTATCTGCTAGTGGTTGGTTACTTTTAAAATTAGTAATTGTAAATGTAGTTTTTGCACCGTTTTCACCAGTTTGAATTAATTTATAGATATGTTTACTTACGTAATCGATACCCAATTCAACTTTTATAATTTCAGAACTACTGTCAATAGGGTTTAAAGTTACAAATTGTACTTTTCTACCATTAGAATTGGTTACTTTTCCCATTTCAAAATTATAACCTTCTTTGTAAAAAGTTAATAATTTAGAAGGATAAATAAAACCAGAACCTTCATCTAAGTCGCCCTCTGTAACAGCAATTTCTTTTTCTTCGTTATTTATTACGTAAAGTTTATTTCCATCAAAAATAAAAACATTACCTAAATAGTTAAGGTTATATTTTTCTCCCTGAATACTAATTTTTCCTCTTATAGGAGGTTCATCACCTTCCATAATTCCTGCTTTTTCATTAGTTAAACTTTGCGAAAAATCGATGGTCATATTTTTGTATGCACCCATTTTAGTTGAAACTTCATCTAACAAATTTTTTGCTTCAGTTTCATTTTGAGAAAATGTAATTGTTGTGATAAAAAATCCTAATAAAAAGATTCCTAATTTTTTCATGTGTTGTTTTTTAATTCAGTTTCTACTGAAATTTAATTTTTTTCGTTTTCTAATAATTGTTCTAAAGCTATAAAGTCTGCAATGAGTACTTGTCTTGCTTTACTACCTTCAAAAGGACCAACTATTCCCGCGGCTTCTAATTGGTCTATTAATCTACCAGCTCTGTTATAACCTAGTTTTAACTTTCTTTGCAGTAAAGAAGCAGAACCCTGCTGCGCAGTAACAATAATTTCTGCAGCTTCTTTAAACAATTTATCTCTATCGGCAATATCTACATCAATACTTGTGCCACTATCTTCTCCAACATATTCTGGTAATTGGTAGGCCTCTGAATATGCTTTTTGAGAACCAATAAAGTCGGTGATTTTTTCTACTTCAGGTGTGTCAACAAAAGCACATTGTATACGCATAATGTCGTTTCCACCAGAATACAATAAATCTCCACGACCAATTAGTTGATCTGCACCAGGTGCATCTAAAATGGTTCTAGAATCGATTTTAGAAGTTACTCTAAATGCAATTCTCGATGGGAAATTGGCTTTTATAATACCTGTAATTACATTTACAGACGGCCTTTGTGTTGCTACAATTAAATGAATTCCAATAGCTCTGGCTAGCTGAGCTAAACGTGCAATTGGTGTTTCTACTTCTTTACCAGCAGTCATAATTAAATCTGCAAACTCATCAATAACTAAAACAATATATGGTAAAAATTGATGCCCGTCATTTGGGTTTAGTTTACGTTTTTTAAATTTTGCGTTGTACTCTTTAATGTTTCTAACCATTGCCAATTTTAATAAATCGTAACGATTGTCCATTTCAATACACAAGGAATTTAAAGTAGTAACTACTTTAGAG
>CAYPHE010000244.1:0-4175 GCA_964410075.1 uncultured Polaribacter sp. | reverse complement strand
GAAAAAATATGCCCTAAAATATCCTTATCAACATCGTATTCTCCGGTAATATTGCCTAAATAACGCAAGCATTCACGAATATCAATAGCAAATAAATCTGTAGAAATACCTAAATCTATACCTTCTTGAACAGAGTTTATAGCATGCAAGGCGTTATTTAACGCTTCAAAATGGCGAGAGTTACTAACAATAGTTTCGTTGTTACTTAACGCGCCAACATTTACCAAAGAGGTTAATTCATTTTTCAATTCGTTAACTCCAACTTGTTGCTTGGCAGATAATAAGATAAGTTTTGAATTTTTAATGTTGAGTTCTGAGTTGGTTTTTAAGCTATCAATTTCATCTTGACTCAATTTGTCAATTTTATTCGCTACAATTAAAACTCTTTTATTACTAAATCGTTCTGTAATCTTTTCAATTTCAACTTTCAACTTTAAACTTTGTACTTTATACCTTTCTGAGTTTACGAGGAGAATAACCAGCTGGGCACTTTCTGCCTTTTCGTAGGCTTTTTTAATCCCAATATTTTCAACAACATCTTCGGTATCTCTAATTCCTGCAGTATCTATAAATCGAAAAGCAACCCCATCAATAATCAATTCATCTTCAATAGCATCTCTGGTAGTTCCGGCAATATCAGAAACGATGGCTTTTTCTTCGTTTAACAAAGCATTTAGCAGTGTAGATTTCCCCACATTGGGTTCACCAATAATAGCAACCGGAATTCCATTTTTCATGGCATTTCCAAAAGAAAAAGAATCGATTAATCTTTTTAAAACGGTGTTTATTTTAGCTACCAATTCCTTGAATTTTGTACGATCAGCAAATTCTACATCTTCCCCAGAAAAATCGAGTTCCAATTCAATTAACGCAGCAAAATCTAGTAATTGGCCACGTAAATTTTTTAGTTCGTTGGTAATACCACCCCGCATTTGTTGCATGGCAATAGTATGGCTGGCTTCAGAATTAGAAGCAATTACATCTGCAACAGCTTCAGCTTGACTCAAATCCATTTTTCCATTTAAAAACGCACGCATGGTAAACTCACCATTATCTGCCATTCTACATCCTTTTTGTAAAAAAAGTTGAATGATTTCTTGTTGAATAAAGGTAGAACCATGGCAAGAAATTTCTACAACATCTTCACCCGTATAAGAATGTGGATTCTTAAAAACAGATACTAAAACTTCATCTATAATTTTTTCTCCATTAACAATATTACCAAGATGTAATGTGTGCGATTTTTGATGTTTAAGCAATTTGTTTTTTTGCTTTGCTCTAAAACTATCCTCAACAATTGCAATTGCATTAGGACCAGAAAGTCTAATTATAGCTATTGCTCCAATACCACTTGCGGTGGCTAATGCAATTATTGTATCCTCTTTAATCATCTTGCAAAAGTAATGAAGATATTATGGAAACTAAAAAAATCCGATTATCATTAAATCGGATTTTTACTAATTTCTCAGCTAAGAGAAAAGATTATTAAATAGTTCGTTTTTAATTATTTGAATATTCAACCTTAGAAGGAGCTAAATTTAATTTATTATTAAATTCCAGCGTTCTAATTGGGAACGGAATATTAATATCATTAGCATCAAACACTTTTTTTATAGCTATAATTGCTTTACTTTTTGCTTCCAAACGTTTTTTTGCATTGGTAGAATCTACCCAAAATCTACACACAAAATTTATAGAACTTGCGCCAAATTCGGTATAAAAAAACTCTGTCTCTTTACCTTCACCTTTACGTTCAAACTCTTCATTTATGGTATTTAAAGTTAATTCTTTTACTTTTTCTAAGTCAGCACTATATTCTACTCCGCATTCCACCATAATTCGCATTTGTTCGGTTAAAGAGTAGTTCTTAAAAGGATTTTCTAAAATCGTCTTATTAGGTATTACAACTTTATTATTATCGTTTTCTCTAACTACAAAATAATTCAAATTAATATCAATAACTTTTCCTGCAAAACCAGTAGTTTCAACCCAATCTCCAATATTTAAATTTTTTCTAAAAGATAAAACCACTCCAGAAATGGTATTGGTTAATGTACCTTGTAAAGCCAAACCAACTACAATACCAGAAACTCCTGCGGCCGAAATAATCGTTTTTAACGTATCATCAAACTTTAAAACCGTCATGGCAAAATATAATCCTACTAAAAATATAATAGCAGAAGCCAATCGGGCAACCAAATCTCTAACAGATTTCTGTTTAATTCTTTTTCCAATTGATTTTTCTACAAAAGAAAAAATAGCTCTAGATGCAAAATAAGAAACAACTAATACAACAATTGCAATGGCAATATTAGGAATGTTTTTTATAAAAAGGTCTTTCCATGTAACTAGTTTGTCTATTATCTTATCCATATGCTATTTTTAAATTAAAATTGTTATTTATTGTTTTTTATTATTTAGATGCCTCACTTACAAAATTTGTTTTGTATTCATCAGAAGTATCTTTTGCCCAGGCATTCATCATCCAAGTAGATTTTTCTAATTCTCTAATATATGCTCCTAACAAGTCAATTGTACCCTCATCACTTGCTTTTTCTGCTCTATCAACCACCTTATACATTTGTTCTAAGATTGTTTTGTGGTCTTTAATTATGTTTTCCACCATTTCTTGATCTGTTAACAAAGGAGTAGATTCTTTTAAATTAGAAACCTCTATATAGTCAGATAATTTACTAATTGGGTGGTATCTTAAAGTAACAATACGTTCTGCAATGTCATCAATCTTTGTTTTCGTATCGTTATACATGTCTTCAAACTGCTTGTGTAGTTCAAAAAAGTTTTTTCCAGTTACATTCCAGTGGTAGTTTCTTAATTTTTGGTAGTACACGTGGTAATCTGCAAGTAACACATTTAATTCAGAAACTACTGGTAAAATTTTTTGTTTGTCAATATTCAAATAATTCATTTTTCTATTTTTTTTGTTCAATACAAAACTAGTTTACTAACCATATTAAGTTTGGCTCAAACAAAATTGATCTTAACTCAAATAATCATTTAAAATTTCTTTAACAATTTTGATTGTAAAATTTAAAGAAATAGTAACTTTATCGGTAAAAAATATTCATTTTGAGAGAGGACAAACAACTTTTATTAGTATTACATTTATCACAACTACTAGATTTGGTAACCGGAATTGGAGGAACTATAGTTCCTATAATAATTTGGTCTTCTAAAAAAGACGAAATTTTTGATATGGATGAACACGGTAAAGCGGTAATAAATTTTAGAATATCTATGCTTATTTACATATTACTAAGTGTGCCTTTAACTTTCCTTTTTTGTTTGGGTGTATTTCCAATTATAATTATTGGAATTCTATCTATAATTTATCCCATTTTAAATGCGGTAAGAGTAAACGATAATCAAGCACCAAATTATCCATTTAGCATTCAATTTTTAAAGTAAATAGTATCAGCTGATAAATCTTTTATTAAGATTTTTATTAGGGCGTTCCCTTTC
The DNA here is from genome assembly GCA_964410075.1 of uncultured Polaribacter sp. Classification (GTDB taxonomy): domain Bacteria; phylum Bacteroidota; class Bacteroidia; order Flavobacteriales; family Flavobacteriaceae; genus Polaribacter. Next base: position 695 of record CAYPHE010000244.1, on the reverse strand, counting down.
AGGTCAGGCTTTCGGCACTCGCTTTTAAACACTAAATTTATTATTTAGTGTTTAAAGAGCTCAAACAAAGCCTCAATCCTTAACGCGGGCTTTTCTATGTAGTTTTAGCTAAACCTTTTCGTTATATATTTTTAATAATATCCTCGTATTCGTAATAGAACAACTCAAAAGTGGCCATAGTTTCTACAAAGAATTCGTAGCAGTCTCTCCAAGTATTTTTATTATGAATACTAAATTTTCCTTCAAAAGGAATGTAAATACGGTGAATCACTTTCCCATTTTCCAACTCGTAAGTATCATCAAAAATTACTTCGGGAAGTTCATTTTCTAGTAATGTTTTTAAAGAAACAAGCTGATCGAAATATAAAAGATTGGCAACTTCATCATTACTTTCAATATCCAAACATACCAAAGCCTTTTTTCTATCGGCTACAAATTTAAAAGAGAGTCCTTTTACTTTAGTATTATATAGCAACCATTTTCTAGGAAACGATTTTCCGAAACTAGTCCAGAATTCTTTCCGTAATAAAGCAGCCTCTTCTTTAGAAAACATATTGTGAATTTGTGGGGGTAAAGTTAGAAAGTTTCAAAGTAATAAAGTTAAAAAATTAGAATGTTAGAAATTTAAAAGTGGTAAATTCCATCAACCATCAACCATCAACCATCAACCATCAACCATCAACCATCAACCATCA
>CAYPHE010000243.1:0-4179 GCA_964410075.1 uncultured Polaribacter sp. | reverse complement strand
TCTCTACTATAAAACATGATTTAATGTATATTTGTGCCTTCGAAAAAGTAAATTGACATATTTTAAGATTTTGATTGTGTTTCATAATTTGTCAACAACTATTTTAAAGTTAGTAAATAAAAATAGAATTATCATTTTAAATAAATTGAAACACTTTTATTATAGAGAAAATAATTTCAGTTATTTGTAGGAACTTTTTTAGCTTTAAACTATAACTAAGCGTACGTGGCGGAATTGGTAGACGCGCTGCCTTGAGGGGGCAGTATTCGAAAGGATGTGGAAGTTCGAATCTTCTCGTACGCACTTTTTTAAGAATATTTAACGTTACTACAATCTAATATTCCTAATATTGCATTATGCAAAAATTTCTATTACTCATTTTTTTATCAATTGGTTTCACCACCTTTTCTCAACAAGATAGTTTACAAGTTAGGCAACTAAAAGGGCAAGTTATAGATGCTGACAACGATAAAGTATTGAGTGCTGCTCACGTATTAAACTTAAATTCTGTAGAAGGTACCATTACAAATGATAAAGGTTTTTTTGAAATACCTACCAGAGTAAATGATACTATTTTGGTTTCTTTTTTGGGTTATGAATCTATTAAACTTAAAGTTACTAACGATTTAGTAAAAGGTGTTGAATTAGAAATTGCATTGTACGAAAAATCTCAAGAAATTAAAGAAGTAGTTATTAAATCTACAAAATTAATTGGTGTTTTAGAGATTGATATGAAAAATGCTCCTCAAGATAAATATACTCGAATTCATATTAACGGATTGCCACAAACTTACGAAGTAGGTAAACCAAGACGAAAAAGTTTAACCTCTCCAATTGCGGCTATCTTTCAACCTGTAGATTTTGTTTATAATTTATTTGGTAGCAAGCCAAAACAGCTTAAAAAGTTACAAAAACTTAAAAAAGAAGATGATCTTCGTAAAATGTTAGCAGGAAAATTTGATAGAGAAGTAATGATGGAATATTTAGAAATGGATAGTCAAGAATTAAACGACCTATTAGAAGATTGTAACTATTCTGAATATTTTATAAAAAAAGCATCTGATTTACAATTGATTGAGGCTGTTTTAGATTGTTACGAAAACTACAAAGCTTTAAAGAAAGGAAAAATAGATCGTGATAAAATTCCGTCTAAAAATTAATACAAACAAAAACACCCAAAACCAAAATTGATTCTGAGTGTTTTCTAACTATTAAAACTAACTAACAATAAATAATAGGGAATTACTATTATTTAATTTTGTTTCCATTCAAATTTTAATTCCAAATGAAAACCTTGATAAAAATTATCAAGAGGTACTTTTAAAATACAGTAGTAACGTATCTATAATTATAATTTCTTCTAGAATTCCACAATGTTCTTTTAGATTGTAAAGTTTCTACTGATTTGCTGTTCTTTTGAGTTGTATTAATTGATTCCATCTTGTGCGTTGTTTTTTGATTACACTAAATAGACGACGGGTTTTAAATTCTGTTACGTTTTGAAGAGTTGTTTAACAGATTTTTGTGAAATTTAAATATAAAAAAATACCCTTCAGATTTTAAAATCTGAAGGGTATCGTATAAAATTTTATTTTTTATGCTCTTATTTTACAAAGTTAATTTTACGCATACGTAAGTTTTCTGGAGTAATTTCTAAATACTCATCTTCTTTAATATATTCCATACATTCTTCTAAAGAAAAATCTATTTTTGGTGCAATTTTTACAGCATCATCATTACCTGAAGAACGAACGTTAGACAATTTTTTCCCTTTAATAAGGTTTACAGCCATATCATCATTCTTACTGTTTTCTCCTATAACTTGTCCTGTGTAAATTTCTTCATTAGGATCAATAAAAAAACGTCCTCTATCTTGTAAACGGTCTATTGCATACGCTGTTGCTTTTCCTGTTACTGCAGAAACAATTGCTCCTTTTACTTCATCAGAAAAATCTCCTTTATAAGGTCCATATTCAGAAAAACGGTGATTGATAATTGCTTGACCAGCAGTTGCCGTTAATATTTTATTACGTAAACCAATTAAACCACGAGATGGAATAGTAAATTCTAAATGTTGTAAATCTCCTTTAGGTTCCATTACTAACAAATCTCCTTTACGCAAAGAAACTAAGTTGATTGCTTTAGAAGCAACGTCTTCAGGAACATCTATAGATAACGTTTCGTAAGGTTCTGATTTTACTCCATCAATTTCTTTTAAAATAACCTGCGGACGACCAACTTGTAACTCATACCCTTCTCTACGCATGGTTTCAATTAAAACAGATAAATGTAGTACTCCACGTCCAAAAACGTTGAATTTATCTTCTGTATCGGTTTCATCTACACGTAAAGCTAAATTCTTTTCCATTTCTTTGAAAAGTCTATCACGTAAATGACGAGAAGTTACAAACTTACCTTCTTTACCAAAAAATGGAGAATTGTTAATCGTAAACAACATACTCATTGTTGGTTGATCTACTTCAATTCTAGGTAATGCTTCAGGGTTTTCTACATCTGCAATAGTATCTCCAATTTCAAAACCTTCAATACCTGTAATTGCACAAATGTCTCCACTTCTTACTTTTGAAACTTTGGCTTTACCCATTCCTTCAAAAACATGCAATTCTTTAATTCTCACTTTTTTAGTAGATCCATCTGCTTTACAAAGCATGTAATCTTTATTCTCTTCTAAATCTCCTCTATAGATTCTTCCGATAGCTATTCTTCCAGTAAAAGAAGAAAAGTCTAATGAAGTAATTTGCATTTGAGGAGAACCTTCTCTGTAAGGTGCCTCTGGAATCGATTCTAAAACAGCATCTAATAAATCTACAATATTGTCTTTTTCATCTTTCCAATCTGTACTCATCCAACCGTTTTTGGCTGAACCGTAAATAGTAGTAAAATCTAATTGTTCTTCTGTTGCTTCTAACGCAAACATTAGGTCAAATACTTTTTCATGTACTAAATCTGGAGTACAGTTTTCTTTATCAACCTTATTTACAACAACAATTGGAGTTAATCCTAATTCAATTGCCTTACCTAATACAAAACGTGTTTGTGGCATTGGTCCTTCAAAGGCATCTACTAATAATAAAACACCATCTGCCATTTTTAATACACGCTCTACTTCTCCACCAAAATCGGCGTGACCAGGAGTATCAATTACATTAATCTTTACACCTTTATAATTTACAGAAACGTTTTTAGAAAGAATGGTAATTCCTCTTTCACGCTCTAAATCATTATTATCTAATAATAAATCTGTACGCTCTTTACGATCGTCTAAGATTTTTGCTTGATCTATAATTTTATCTACTAAAGTTGTTTTTCCGTGGTCAACGTGCGCAATAATTGCGATATTTCTAATGGATTGCATAAGTGCCTTCTTAAATTTCGTGCAAAAGTAGTTGTTTCTATGGGATTTAAAGGAATTTATGAATGATTATTTTTATAGGAATTCCAAGAGATTTTTCAAACAAAAAATTTAACCTAATGTTAGCATCTTTATTTGTTAATTTTGTAAGTAAATAATACTTATAAAAAAAGCTATGATTAGATTACTTTTATGCATTTTATTTTCTTTTTCTACTTTACAAAAAAACTCTTTTGCTCAAAAAAAGCAACAAAAAATTAAATTAACTGGAATTGTTACTGACTATAAAAATAATCCAATTGAAGGAGCCTTAATTTTTATTGATTCTATTAAGACGAATAAAAAAACGAATAAAAAAGGAAAGTATAGTATTAAAGTTACAAAAAACAATAAACTTATTTCTATTTTTTCTACTAATCATGGTTTAATAGATATTCCTTATAAAGGAAACAAAGTCGTAAACTTTATTTTTCCTGACAATCTAGAAAAAATGTCAGAAACAGCAATTTTAGCTTTAGGTTATACAATTAAAAAATTTGGAAGAGATGAATCGGATTACTCAACCTTTACAGACATTTATCAATTACTTAGAACCAAATTTCAAAATCTTGAAATTGTGGAATCTCAAGATATAATTAGAGTAAGAGGAACAATGCGAGATTCTTCTGGAAATTTAAGTACTCCTCTTTTTATTGTTAATGGTTCTTTTGTTTCTAGTATTTCAAGTATTAGTCCTACTGATATAGAATCAATAACTATAGGTAGAGGGAATAATAGTATGTACGGCTCTAGAGGAGCTTCCGGAG
>CAYPHE010000242.1:0-4181 GCA_964410075.1 uncultured Polaribacter sp. | reverse complement strand
ATGGTTTCAAAAGGATGTAAAATCCATTTTTTACCGTAAATTTTCTTCACAATTTCATTGAACATTTTTGTGTTCAAATCGATGATTTCTTGCATACTCGCGTACGCCATTTCTATATCTAATTGCGTAAATTCTGGTTGACGATCTCCACGAGAATCTTCATCTCTAAAACAACGAGCTATTTGAAAATATTTTTCAAAACCACCCACCATTAACATTTGCTTAAATTGCTGTGGCGCTTGTGGTAATGTGTAAAAAGATCCTGCTTCTTTACGAGTTGGTACGATAAACTCTCTTGCACCTTCGTCAGTTCCTGCAGTTAAAATTGGAGTTTCTATCTCTAAAAACTCTTCTTCGTCTAAAATATCTCTAAGTAATTTAATTACTTTATGTCGATTAACGATTGCTCGACGAACATCATCATTTCTATGATCTAAAAACTTATACTCAAAACGAACCTTCTCGTTACTTTTAGCGGCTCTTTTAATTTCAAAAGGCAAAGTTTTTGCTAAATTCAATACTTCTAACTCAGCAGTTTCTAACTCCATTTTTCCTGTTCTCAAACCAGCATTGTAATCGTCTTCCTTACGCTGTACAATTTTTCCGCTAACGCTGATGACAGATTCTGGTTTCAACTTTACCAAATCGTCTAAATTTGGGAAAGTTTCTCTACTTAAACGAACTTGAAACACTTGATGACTTGCATCTCGTAAGTCTATAAACATCAATTCTCCGTGGTCCCTAACGCTAACAATCCAACCAGAAAGTGTAACCTCTTGCCCAATAGATTCATCGTTCAATTCAGAAACTTTATGCGTTCTGTATTGGTCTTTAATTATTATTGGAATTTCGGGTAATTCTTCTTGGTTGTTGGTTTCTGGTTGTTGGTTATTCGCCTCTCGTTTTTCAGAAGAATTGTTGGAACTTTCAACTTTTGACTTCGAACTTTGAACTTGCTTCAGTATTCCTTCTCGAATTACTTTTCCTGAGGCTCCTTTACCTATAATCGCTATTACCTTACCTACTAAAACTCCTGCTTTACCTTGGTTACCTGCTTTAATATCGTTAGCAACAGCTTCATTTTCTTTTATTACTTGTAGAATTGCTTTTTCAATTTTATCATCAGAAATAGTGTTGTCTGCAAAGAATTTTTGATAATCAAATTGAGCATCTTTTAAATAAGAAGCAATTGCTTTTTGTACCAAAACCGCTGTTACTTTTTCAGCTTTAAACAGTTTAAAAATGGCAATAATATCCTCTAAATTATGAATGTTTGCATAATCTTCTGCCTTAATTGTATTAGACAATACTTTCGCAACAAATAATGGAGCATTTAAAGCTTTATTAATTGTCATAAACGTTTGCGAACGAACTGCATCAGCTGTAAAGAACTTCGCATCTTGTGGTAAAACTCCGTCTGCGATTAGAATACTTTCTACAGCATAAGGCAACGCACTCTCATCAATAGAAATACCTTCTACAGCGTCTTTAATCGCAACAAAAGGAATGTCTGGTTCTGCAATAAAACGATAGTCTGCCTCAAATTCTTTTTTACGCATGGTTTTGGTCTGCTTCAAATCAGCATCAAACAAAACCGTAGTTTGATCGGGTCTAAATTCCTTATGTTCGGTATAATAATTCAGCTGCTTTTCAATCTCTTCCTTTAGAGCTTCAATCATAAACTTAAACGAATTCAAGTTTTTAATTTCTGTTCTAGGATTTAAGTTTGATGTGTTTTTCTTACGAAGAGAAACAGAAACATCTGATTTGAATTCTCCTTTTTCTAAATTTGCTTCAGAAACACCTAAATTTTGTACAATTCTTTGAATGTATTGTGCATATGTAGAAGCATCTTCTATATTTCTAACACAAGGATCTGTAACAATTTCTATTAATGGAACTCCTGCTTTGTTGAAGTCTACCAAAGAAACGGTTTTTTCATGCATCAACTTTGCCGCGTCTTCTTCTATATGTACTTGATCTAAAGTTACCGTAAACTGACTTCCATCGTTTCTGTAACAAGATACAGAACCGTCTGGAATAACCGGATTATGGTATTGGGTAATCTGAATATTTTTTGGATTATCTGGATATTCGTAATGTTTTCTATCCCAAGAAATTACTTCGTTCGCAAATGTTGAGTTTACTGCTTTCCCAAAATGGATGGCCTTATGAATAGCTTCTTTATTTACCGCAGGTAAAACTCCCATTTGTCCTGTACAAACTGAGCAAATATTTGTGTTTGGAATATCAGTTTCTTCATTTGCACAAGAACAAAATAACTTTGTTTTCGTGTTTAAACGAACGTGAGTTTCTAAACCAATAACCAATTCTAAATCGTTAGCTTCTAAAGCTTTGTTTATTTGTGCTAACTCCATTATAATACTGTATTTAATAGTTCTGCAAACGCTAAAACGGTGGCGTCTTTTTGTTTGTCTGCAGTAATTTGTATTCCTGTTGATGTTCCTTTTGGAACTGTTAATGTTGGCAATTGTCCTAAGCTAAAACCAACCGTGTAGGCGTCTGACAAGTACATCGCCAAAGGGTCTTTTAAACTATCTCCAATTTTTGGTGGTTGCATTGGAGTTACAGGAGAAAGAATAACATCTACTTCTGTAAAATCTTTACTAAAATTAGCTGAAATCTGATCTCTTAAATTTAATGCTTTACCGTAAATTTCATCCGAAAAACCTTGTGATAAAACTTGGTTGCCACCAACAATTCTTCGTTTTGTTTCTTCAGAAAAATTTTCTGATCGAGTGATGGAATAGGTATCTTTTAAATTTTTGCCTTCAATTCTGTTTCCATAGTTGGTACCATCTAAACGAGATAAGTTAGATGCCGTTTCTGCCATTGCTAAAGTATAATAGGTAGAAACTAAAACATCAGCATTAAAAAAATCTAATGGCTTTATTGCAATACCGTTATCTTTAAGTTTTTCTAAAGTGTTTAAAAAATCTGCTTTTATATCAGCACTTATTGCTTCACTTTCTATAAAATTGGTAAAATAACCAACTGTTTTTACTTCTGAAGTTGTAGTTTCTTTAATTTCTTCAGATACGTAAGATGTTTGGTCTCTAGTATCTTTTCCGCTAATTGCATTTAGTACAATTTTTACGTCTTCGACGGATTTTGCTATCGGCCCTACACAGTCTGTAGAAGAAGCATAAGCCATTAAACCATATCGTGAAATTCTACCGTAAGTTGGTTTTAAACCATACACATTATTGTAGCCTGCAGGTTGCCTAATAGAACCCCCAGTATCTCCGCCAATAGAAAAAACTGTATAGTCTTTAGCAACATTTACAGCAGAACCTCCACTTGATCCACCACCCACTAAGTTAGGATTAACTGCATTTTTAACAGCTCCAAAAATGGTATTTTCAGATGAAGAACCATGACCAAAACTATCGCAATTTTCTTTTACCAATGGAATTGCCCCAGCATCTAACAATTTTTGAATGGCTGTTGCTGTATAAGCCGATTTGTATTGTTTTAATAAATCTGAACTAGCAGTGGTAGTAGTTCCTTGTAACATGTACACATCTTTTATTCCAAAAGGTATACCCTCTAACAAACCAATAGTTTCTCCTTTTGCAATTTTTTCATCAACTATTTTTGCTGATGACATTGCCATTTCTTCTAATAAAGAATTGACCGTATTATGAGTATTTTCTTTTAATAAATTTAGTTTCTCTTGAACTAAATCTACACAAGAAATTTCTTTATCTTTTAATTGCTGATGTATTTTACGTATTTGAGATTCCATATTAATCTTCTATTACTTTAGCGACAACCAAAAAACCATTTTTTTGTTTCGGGAAGTTTTCTTTAATAATTTCTTTTTCAGTTGCAGAGCTATGCTCCACTACATCTTCTCTTAAATCATTTAAACCAACCACATTATTTGTATGTTTTAGTTCTAAATTTTGATTGGCATTCTTAATAACCTCAAACAATTGGTTTACAGATGCTGATGGTTTTGCTCCTTTAATACTGGAAAGTACATCAACTGTCATTATTTTACTCATGGCGTTTGTATTTAATAAATCCTGAAAACATACTTCGACAAGCTCAGTATGACAAATCAGAATTACGTTTAAAACATTTTTAAAAATGTTTTAAAAAAAAACCTTCCAAAAATTTTGGAAGGCATATTATAATTTAAACAATAACCTTCC
>CAYPHE010000241.1:0-4202 GCA_964410075.1 uncultured Polaribacter sp. | reverse complement strand
TAATGTACAGCTGCTATAATATAGCAACATTTCCTACAAAATTTTCTAGAAAATAAGCACTACTAATTCTTTAACAAAAATTTGTATTAAACTTCTGTAAGGTTTTATAAATTCGGGTCACTTAATTCGGAAATATAAACTTAATCATGAAAAAATCAATTTTCTCAACAGTTATCATCGCTATTGCATTTTTAACTACAAGTGTAGTTTCTGCACAAAAATTTAAACCTTTAGATAAAAGTCCTTTAGATATGGCTAGTTTTCCAAGTAGCTACAAAGTATCTGACAAAGTAGTAAGAATAACTTACGGAAGACCTCAATTAAAAGGAAGAGACTTGGCTACTCTTGCAAAACCAGGAAAAGTTTGGAGAACAGGGGCTAATGAAGCACCAGAAATTACATTTTATAATGATGTAGTTTTTGGAGGTAAAGAAGTTGCTGCAGGAACCTACACATTATTTACTATTCCTAATGAAAAGGAGTGGACTGTAATTTTAAGTAATCATAAGAATGTTTGGGGAGCCTATTTCTATAAAGAAGAAATGGATGTTACTCGCGTAATGGGTAAGGTAAGTAAAGCAGAAGAACCAATTGAAGCATTTTCTATAATATTTGACAAAGATATGTCTTTAGTAATGGGTTGGGGAAATACAGTAGTAACTGTTCCGATTTCAAAAAAATAAAATTTTCAAAAAAAATAATTTTTGACCTCACAGGTTTTCAGAACCTGTGAGGTCTTTTTTATAGAATAAATGTAAATTTGCAAACTTAAATATTCGTCATTACAATACCGAAACTTTGGGATTAGTTAATGACAGGCATAAATAAAAAATAATGCAATACAATCATCAAGAAATTGAAAAGAAATGGCAAGAGTTTTGGGCAACAAACCAAACTTTTAAAGCTTCAAATAATTCTGATAAAGAGAAATTTTATGTGCTAGATATGTTTCCTTACCCTAGTGGTGCTGGTTTGCATGTTGGGCACCCTTTAGGTTACATAGCATCCGATATTTATGCACGTTATAAGCGCCATAAAGGATTTAATGTATTGCATCCACAAGGTTACGATTCTTTTGGATTGCCTGCAGAACAATATGCCATTCAAACTGGGCAACACCCTGCAAAAACTACGGCAGAAAATATAACAACATATAGAAGGCAATTAGATCAAATTGGTTTTTCTTTTGATTGGAGTAGAGAAGTACGTACATCAAATCCAGAATATTACAAATGGACACAGTGGATTTTTATTCAGTTGTTCAATTCTTGGTACAATAAAGATGCAGATAAAGCAGAAGACATTTCGACCTTGATTGCTGTTTTTGAAACTGCTGGAAATGCAAATGTAAATGCTGTTTGTGATGAAGATATTGTTTCTTTTTCTGCTGAAGATTGGGCAAGTTTTTCATCAACAAAACAACAAGAAGTTTTATTGCAGTATCGATTGACTTTTTTATCTGATACAGAAGTAAACTGGTGTCCTGCTTTAGGAACCGTTTTGGCAAATGACGAAATTATAAATGGAGTTTCAGAACGAGGAGGTCATCCTGTGGTTCGTAAAAAAATGACCCAGTGGTCTATGCGAATTTCTGCGTATGCACAACGTTTGTTAGATGGTTTAAATACTATTGATTGGCCACAGCCTTTAAAAGACTCTCAAACCAACTGGATTGGTAGAAGCCAAGGAGCAATGGTAAATTTCCCCATCCTAACCTTCCCCAAAGGGGAAGAGAAATCAGATTCTGAAAATAAGTTGGGCTATATGACTGGTGGAAATAATTCGGCTCTTTTAATTGAGAAAGCGAAAGAGAATAGAAATAATCCTACTGAAGCAGAAAGTACTTTATGGCAACAATTAAAAGGGAAAAAGCTAGGGTTAAAATTTAGAAGACAACATTTAATAGATGATTTTATTGTTGATTTCGTTTGTTTGCGATTAAAGTTGATTATTGAAGTAGATGGTGGGTATCACAATACAGAAGAGCAACAAGAAAAAGATAAGGAAAGAACTCAAATCTTAGAAAATTTAGGTTATGATGTTGTTCGCTTTACAAATGAGCAAGTAATTGGCGATATTGAATCTGTTCTAAAAAAAATTAAACAAGAATTAGCCAAAGCTTCCCTTTCCGCTGGAAAGGGATTGAGGGATAGGATTTCTGTATTCACAACAAGACCTGATACCATTTTTGGAGTGTCTTTTATGACCTTAGCTCCAGAACATGAATTAGTGTCACAAATCGTAACAGATGAGCAAAGAAAAGTTGTAGAAGAATATCAACAAGCAACTGCAAAACGTTCTGAACGTGATAGAATGGCAGATGTAAAAACCATTTCTGGTGCGTTTACAGGAGCGTATGCAATTCATCCGTTTACGGGAGAAAAAATACAAATTTGGATTGGAGATTATGTGTTAGCAAGCTACGGTACAGGTGCAGTTATGGCAGTGCCTTGTGGAGACCAACGCGATTACGATTTTGCACAACATTTTAATATTCCTATACCAAACATTTTTGATAATGTAGATATTTCTGAAGCGGCTCATACCGATAAAGAAGGAACAGTAATTGCAAATTCAGATTTTTTATCAGGATTAAAATATAAAAAAGCATTAAAATTAGCCATTTACGAAATTGAAAAACGAGGTTTTGGTTACGGAAAAACCAACTATCGTTTGCGTGATGCAGTGTTTAGCAGACAACGTTATTGGGGAGAACCATTTCCTGTCTATTATAAAGAGGGAATGCCACAAATGATTGATGCAAAGCATTTGCCTATTATCTTACCAGAAGTTGAAAAATATTTACCTACAGAAGATGGAAAACCACCTTTAGGAAATGCGACACACTGGAGTTGGGATGCAAAAAATAACAAAGTCGTTTCTAACGAGATGCTTCGACAAGCTCAGCATGACAATACAGAAGAGAGTGTCATTTCGAGCGAAGTCGAGAAATCTCACAATGAAATTTATCCACTTGAATTAAATACAATGCCAGGTTGGGCAGGGAGTTCTTGGTATTTTAACAGATATATGGATGCTAACAATACAGATGCTTTTGCAAGTAAAGAAGCTTTAGAGTATTGGAAAGAAGTAGATTTATATATTGGTGGTTCTGAGCATGCAACTGGGCATTTGCTATACGCACGTTTTTGGCAAAAGTTTTTGTTTGATAAAGAAATTGTTCCTGTGGATGAGTTTGCTAAAAAACTAATCAATCAAGGAATGATTTTAGGAACGAGCGCCTTTATTTCTAAAGCAACGGTTTTAGTAAAATCAGGTTGTTCTTTAGATGCTTCTTTTGATGATATTAAAGACAAAGTTCCGTCTATCTTCTTATCTAAAGAAGTTTTTACGAACGATGATGAATTTGAAAATTTGGTCAAAGAATTTTTATTAAATCATAAAATTATCAATTCTCAAGAAGCAGATATTATTACGGTTTTAAGAAATGAAATTCATACAGATGTATCTTTTGTAAATGCTTCTGATGAGTTGAATACGGAAGCGTTTAAAAACTGGAGAGCAGAATTTAATGAAGCTAAGTTTATTACAAAAGAAGACGGCACTTTTAAAGTTTCTAGAGAAGTAGAAAAAATGTCTAAATCGAAATACAATGTTGTAAACCCAGATTTAATTTGTGAAGAGTACGGAGCAGATGCATTGCGTTTGTTTGAAATGTTTTTAGGGCCTTTAGAGCAAACAAAACCTTGGAAAACTTCAGGTATTTCTGGTGTTTATTCTTTTTTAAAGAAACTTTGGAAGTTATTTTATAACGGAGAAAGTTTTGACGTTTCTAATGAGGAGCCAACCAAAGACGAGTTAAAGACATTACATAAAACGATTAAAAAGGTAGAGGAAGATATCGAGAATTTCTCTTTTAATACTTCGGTATCTACGTTTATGATTGCTGTAAATGAGTTAACTACTCAGAAATGTAACAAACATGAAATTTTAGAACCTTTATTGGTTTTAATCTCTCCTTATGCGCCACATATTGCAGAAGAATTATGGAGTCTATTGGGGCATACAACATCAATTTCAACTGCTCCTTTTCCAAAATTTGAAGCAAAACATTTGGTGGAAAGTGCTAAGAACTACCCGATTTCTTTTAACGGAAAAATGCGTTTTACCTTAGAATTACCTTTAGATATGTCTAAAGATGAGATTGAAAAAACGGTAATGGCTCACGAAAAAACACAAGC
>CAYPHE010000240.1:0-4221 GCA_964410075.1 uncultured Polaribacter sp. | reverse complement strand
TATTTAACGTCCATTAACTCAACATCAAAAATAAGTGTTGCATTTGGTGGAATTACACCTCCAGCTCCAGCGCTTCCGTATGCTAAATTAGAAGGAATTACTAATCTTGCTTTGTCTCCAACTTTTAATAATTGAATTCCTTCATCCCATCCTGCAATTACTTGACCAACTCCTATAGAAAAATCTATAGGTTGTTTTCTTTTATAAGAAGAATCGAAAACTGTACCGTCTAATAATTGACCTTTGTAATGAACAGAAACAGTAGCTCCTTTGGTAGCTTGTTTTCCATTTCCGTTTTGAATAATTTTATAACGAAGACCACTGTTGGTTTCATCAAAACCAGCAGCTACTTCATCTAATAAAGCTTTTTGCTTAGCCTTTTCTTCTGCTTCTCTTTTTTCACGAGATCCTTCAAAAGTTCTAAAAGCTTCAACAGCATTAAAATTCTCAGCTTCTTCACCAACTCTAATTATTTCCACTTTCATATCATCACCTTGGGCAACAGCATCTACAACATCTTGTCCTTCTATAACAAAACCAAATACAGTATGTTTGTTATCTAACCAAGGTGTTTCTACATGTGTTATAAAAAACTGACTTCCGTTAGTTGCAGGACCAGAATTAGCCATAGACAATACACCTGGTCTATTGTGTTTCAATTCAGGGTGAAATTCATCATCAAACTTGTAACCTGGATTTCCTGTTCCTGTTCCTTGTGGGCATCCACCTTGTATCATAAAATCTGGAATTACTCTATGAAATTTTAATCCATCGTAATAAGGTGTTCCTTGTGATTTTGCCGAATTTTCTAAATTACCCTCTGCTAAAGCTATAAAATTACCTACAGTTCCAGGAGTTTTTTCGTGTTCTAACTGTACTAAAATTTCACCTTTTGGAGTGGTGAACTTTGCATATATTCCGTTGTTCATATTATTAAATTTCTATTTTTATACTATTTTTTTGCATTTATAAAAGCCATATTGTAGGTAAACCCAAAGTTTGCGTTTAATGAGTTTACGTTACCAAATGGAGACCACATTTGCCCTCCAGAAGCGTTTAAAGAAAAATTATTATTTATATGATAATTAATACCAATATTGGGTCTAATTAACACTCCTTCACCAGAATCTACTCGTCCACCTCCAGCAACTCCAGCTGCTGCTTCAGCATATAATGAAACTTTTTCATTTAAAAATTTATTAGATCTAATGCCTAAACCAAAAATACCATGTGCATAACCACCAGATTTTCCTTTGTAAGCAAAAGAAGCTTCCCCAGAAACATAAAATCGTTTTGATAAATCGTAGATTATTTTTATAGCTACTAATTTTAAATTACTATTAGGAATTCCAAATTTTGCTACATCTTCATAATATTGATCTTGAACAGCAATGCCAATACCTCTAGTAGAAATCTCTTTAGATTTTTTACCACTAAAAGGGTCTGTATTACCTCCGCTTAAGCCATAGTATTTTAAACTAAATCCAGCAGTAATAGCCTCGAAAGTAGCTCCTATTGATCTATGATAACCAGTATGAGCACTTATTCCAAAACTTTTAGACAATCGTACACTTGTTCCAATACTAGGATACATCGTTAAACCATTTTCTGGATATATTCTTCCTCCTGCTGCACCAATACCAGCTTTAGCAAAAAAGTTAATGTATTTAGTGTTTATAAAATTTGTACCTACTCCAAAAAATAAATCCATGAATCCAGCAGTTAGTCCTTTATACATGGTATCTAAATGCGTGTAAACAAAGGTTTTTGGTGTTAAGTATCTTTGGTATTCAAAACCTATGATATATAATGTTTGTGTAATAGGTTGGTACCTAGGGTTTGTACTAGCATCCGTTCTTGTTAAGCCTCTAGGAAAAAAGAAATCAAACTTTACTTGTTGAACACTTTTTACTCCTTTTTTTTCTTTTGAGTTTTCTTTTACCTTAATTTTTTGCTGAGCGTATTTGTATGGTGAAATTCTAAGTTTAGTTGGTATTTCTAAAAAAAATGAAATGTTTTCTCCTTTTTGAATACCTGTAAAGAAGTTTACGTAAGTATATTGTATACCAAAAGAGTAGTTGTTTTTTTTATATTGTAAGCCTATATTAGGTATAATTATTCCTC
Organism: uncultured Polaribacter sp.; assembly: GCA_964410075.1. GTDB lineage: Bacteria > Bacteroidota > Bacteroidia > Flavobacteriales > Flavobacteriaceae > Polaribacter. The sequence goes on along the minus strand of CAYPHE010000240.1, from coordinate 2,097 downwards.
CTCCGTTTACCAAAGTTCTGTATCCACCTCCTCCGCCAATATGAACGTTAGCATCAAAAAATAAATTTTTATAAATAGGTAAGTTGGTACCTAAATTAACTCCTAATGTAAATAATCCGCCTTGGTCTCCAGTTACAGCAGTATGAAACCCTGCACCAGTATATAGCCAATCTGTTAAAGGGATATAATAATTTAAACCTGCAAAACCCATTTTTGGTTCTAAATCATATGTAACTTTATGAACAGGTTGCGGAACTGTAAGGTAGCTTAATCTTATTTTATTATTTAGTTCTATAATAGGTAGAGAAGAGAAAGAGGTTTCTGTTTGTGAAAACAAAGAAATAGAAAACAAACAAAAAATTAATAATATTATTCTCTTCATAATAAATCTTATTTAAACTCACTAGTAAAATGCAATTTTACAGTTGGGTATTTACTTTGTGTCATTTGAATTGTAAATGCAGAGTCTGCTAAAAATACCAACTGCCCTTGTTTGTCTTTTGCCAAATAGCGTTGTTTTACACGTTTAAACTCTTTAAATTCTTCGTTTTTTTCATCTTCTGGTTCAACCCAACATGCTTTATGAACGTGTAAGTTTTCGTAGGTACATTTTGCCCCGTATTCGTGCTCTAAACGATATTGAATTACTTCGTATTGCAGTGCACCTACAGTACCAATAACTCTTCTACCATTCATGTCTAAAGTAAATAACTGCGCAACTCCTTCATCCATTAATTGATCTAAACCTTTATACAATTGTTTAGATTTCATTGGATCTGCATTGTTTACGTATCTAAAATGCTCTGGAGAAAAACTTGGAATTCCTTTAAAGTTCAATTGTTCTCCTTCAGTTAAAGTATCTCCAATTTTAAAATTTCCGGTATCGTGCAAACCAACAATATCTCCAGGGAAAGATTCATCAACAATTTCCTTTTTTTCTGCAAAAAAGGCATTTGGACTAGAAAATTTTACTTTTTTCCCATTTCTAACGTGTAAATAAGGAGCATTTCGTTTGAATTTTCCTGAGACAATTTTTATAAATGCGAGTCTGTCTCTGTGTTTAGGATCCATATTTGCATGAATTTTAAACACAAAACCAGTTAGTTTTTCTTCCTTGGAATCCACTAAACGCTCTTCTGCTTTTTTTGGTTGTGGTTGTGGTGCAATTTCAATAAAAGCATCTAATAATTCTTTTACCCCAAAATTATTTAATGCAGAACCAAAAAATACAGGTTGTAGCGAACCGTTCAAGTACTCTTCTTGATTGAATTTAGGATAAACTTCTTCAACCAATTCTAATTCTTCGCGAAGTGTTTCAGCAGCAGATTCTCCAATAACATTGTTCAATTCAGGATTAGCAACATCATCAAATTCAATACCTTCAGATACGGTTTGTTTGTTATCTCCAGAAAACAAATTAAGTTTACGTTCCCAAATGTTATAGATTCCCTTAAAATCATATCCCATTCCAATAGGGAAACTCATGGGAGTAACTCGTAAACCTAGTTTTTGTTCAACTTCGTCTAATAAGTCAAAAGCGTCTTTACCTTCTCTATCTAGCTTATTAATAAAAACCAGCATAGGTATGCTTCTCATTCTACATACTTCAACTAGTTTTTCTGTTTGTGGCTCTACACCTTTGGCAACATCAATTACAACAATAACGCTATCTACAGCTGTTAATGTTCTAAAGGTGTCTTCAGCAAAATCTTTATGCCCAGGCGTATCTAAAATATTTATTTTTTTGTTTTTGTAGATGAAAGCTAAAACAGAAGTTGCTACAGAAATTCCACGTTGGCGTTCAATTTCCATAAAATCGGAAGTAGCTCCTTTTTTAATTTTGTTATTTTTTACAGCACCAGCCTCTTGAATTGCCCCACCAAAAAGTAATAATTTTTCTGTTAAAGTAGTTTTACCAGCATCAGGATGCGAAATAATTCCAAAAGTTCTTCTGCGTTGTATTTCTTCTAAAAATGTCATCTACAAAATTTGAGGTGCAAAGATAGGTTTTTATTGATAAATTTCATTAATGTATAACTGCTTGCTTTTTGCTTTTAGCTCTTAGTTATCAACGTTTCTTTATTCGAGTTTTGAAGT